>JAFYQB010000129.1 GCA_017547285.1 Clostridia bacterium | reverse complement strand
GTCGCGTGCCGTTGCTTGCCTTCTAAAAAAAGAAGTCCCTATTAACACTCTTCCTTGTATTCACCAATCCACCCCGGCCCCACAGGGGTCCAGGGGCCATGCCCCTGGTCGTTTTAAGGGGGATACAGGAGTCCAGAGGATCTAAGGGGGGAAATCGAAATCCCCCCTGATCCTCTGGCCCGAGCGGAGCGGAAGAGAACAGCGCAAGCTACGGCAGTGCTTGCAACAAGCTGAGCACGCAAGCTCCGTTAAAGAGAACCACGCAAGCACTGGCAGTGCTTGCAACAAGCTGAGCACGCAAGCTCCGTTAAAGAGAACCACGCAAGCACCGGCTGTGCTTGCAACAAGCTGAGCGCGCAAGCTCCATCGAAGAGAACCGCGCAAGCCCCGCCAGTGCTTGTCCCGCCCTGAGCGCGCAAGCTGCCCCAAACCCCTGCGGCCCACTCGGCCGCCCAAACATTCGGGAGGTATCCCCCATGAAAACCACCCTTTTGACCGCCGTTGGTTCGGCGTCGGCCTCCTCCGTGGTGGCGCAGCTGCATGCGCTCGGCCACCGCGTCATCGGCTGTGATATCTACCCGCAGGCCTGGAACATGGCCTCCAACGAGGTGGACGCCTTCTTTCAGGCCGTGCTGTGCACCGACCGCGAAGCCTACATCCGCCAGATGGAGGAAGCCGTTTCACGCGAACATGTGGACTTTCTGATTCCGCTGACGGATCTGGAAGTGGACGTGCTCTGCGGCGAAAAGGCGCGTTTTGCCGCCCTGGGCTGCACCGTTTGCACGCCGGACGAACCCGCGGTGCGCCTGTGCCGCAATAAAATGGACATGGCTGCCGCGCTGGAACTGAGTGGCGTATGCCGCACCATCCCCACCGCATCGCCCTACGGCCGTGAACCGCTGGAAAGCGAGTTCCCCATCATGTTAAAACCCGTCAGCGGGCGCAGCTCGCAGGCACAGGTGATCGCCCATAATATGGACGAGTACCGCGCCGCCATCCAAAACCGCGCGGATTACATCGCCCAGCCTTTCATCAAGGGCGATATCTTCACCATTGAGGTCGCGCGCGACCTGTACGGCAATGTGCAGGCTTTGTGCCGGCAGGAGGTGCTGCGCACGGTCAACGGCCTTGGCACCACAGTGCGCATTCATCCCGGCCATCCGCTGGAAGAAACCTGCGCCGCCATTGCGCAGCAGGCGGGCATCGTGGGCGTGGTGAACATGGAGTTCATCGGCTGCGAGGGCGAGTATTACTTCCTCGAAGTCAATCCCCGCTTCTCCGGCGGCGTTGGCTTTTGCGTGGCCGCCGGTGTGGATTTTGCGGCGCTGGAAATCGCCTGTCACGAGGGCGAAGCCATCGGCCCGCGTCCTGAGGTGCGCCCCATGACCCTTACCCGCCGCATTCAGCCCTTCGTCACACAGGTTGACTGACGTTGTTTCCCCGGGCGCCGCTGCGCCTTCCAAATAGAAAGGAGAAACCCCTATGAAGAAATTCCTTGCGTTTGTTCTGGCTCTGCTGCTGATGATGTCTTCCTGCGTGGCTGAAACGGCTGATGATCTTACGCTGGCCGAAGGCGCGGATATCCGTATCATGAGCTACAACCTGATGAACCCTGACTGGAGCAAGGTTCCTGTGACTGACCGTGTGCCCAGGGTGGTCAACATCATTCAGGATTATCAGCCCGACGTAATCGGCATTCAGGAAGCCAACGGCAAGTGGCAGAAGGCCCTCAAGCCTGTGCTGGTGGAAACCGGCCTGTACAACCCCGCCTGCCGTCAGTCCAATGCCGAGGGTTTCAAGTACAACATGAGCGCCTTCATGTACAATGTTGCGACCGTGCAGCTGGTGGAGGAATACGTGCTGGATCTGGATCCCGGCAGCGATATCCGCGTGTTCGCTGTGGCTGTGTTTGAAAAGCTGTCTGACGGCAGCCGCTTTGTGGTGGCCAACACCCATCCCGCCTCTTCCACCGATACTGAGGTGTACGCCCGCAACTGCGCGGACATCATGGAAATCGGCGCTGCTGAAATGGCCAAGTATGCCGACCTGCCCTTCATCATGACCGGCGACTACAACACCCGCGAAAGTTCCGAGATGTACCAGACCCTCATGAATACCCTCGGCGTAAAGGACGCCAAGTACGAGGCGGACGTGATGGTGCGCGATCAGGGCACCTATTTCGAGTGGGGCACCGAGCCCGCTCCCAAGGCGGATGACTGCATCGACCACATCTTTGTGAACGGCAAGACCGATGTAAAGCTGTATAACGTGGTCGTTGATCACGATGTGCAAATCACCTCCGACCATTTCCCCATCTACGCGGATATCGATCTGCAGTAAAATTGGAAAGGAAGCCTGAACAATGAAAAAAATGGTTCTTCGCGTACTGACCTTCGTACTGGCTCTGCTGCTGATGGTTCCTGCCTGCGTGGCTGAATGCACCGAAAACCATGATCTGGCCGAGGGCGCGGATATCCGCGTGATGAGCTGGAACGTACTCAGCCCCGACTGGCTGCACTTTGACAAGAGCAAGGCTCCGATGGATAACCGCCACGAAAAGATGGCGGCCCTGGTGCTTGATTACATGCCGGACGTGATCGGCCTGCAGGAATCCACCTCCCGCTGGCACAAGGCCTTCAAGCCCCTGCTGATCGATACCGGCCTCTACGGCATCACCAACCGTCAGGCCCATGCCGATGGCTTCAAGTACTGCGCCTGCCCCATCCTCTACAATCCCCTGACGGTGCAGGTGGTGGAGGAGTACCTCATCGATCTGGACAAGAACAGCGATTGCCGCGTGTTTGCCGTGACCGTGTTTAAAAAGCTGTCCGACGGCAGCCGTTTCGTGGTGACCAACACCCACCCCGCTCCCTGGGACGAGCCCGAAAACTATGCCCGCAACTGGGCCACGATGACCGAAATCGCCGCCGAACAGCTGGCCAAGTATGCGGACCTGCCCATGATCATGGTGGGCGACTACAACACCTACGAACAGATGGCCGAGTTCCCCGCTCTGCTGGAGACCCTCGCCGTAAAGAATGCCAAGACCGAGGCGGAAACCATGGCGCAGAATGTTTCCACCTATATCGGCTGGCAGGGCAAGATGGCTGATTACGACCGTCCCACGCCCTACGTGCTGGACCACATCCTGATCAACGACAACGTAGCTGTCAAGCTCTACGACGTGGTTGTGGATCATGAGGCCGATCAGGCTTCCGACCATCTGCCCATCTATGCGGATATCGATCTGAAATAAAAATTGAAATTTTGTCCCTGACGGCGTTGACAAAGCACCTGATATGTGGTATTATTATCAGCGTCGTCGAGACGTGGTGCTTTGGCTCAGTTGGTAGAGCACATCGTTCACATCGATGGGGTCACTGGTTCGAGTCCAGTAAGCACCACCAAAAAGAAAGCCACCCTTCAAGGGTGGTTTTCTTTTTGGTATTTGTTGCTGCGATACGGAATCAGTGTGTCCCAGCGATGTGCCTGCGGCACATCGCTGGGGCGCGGAGCCGAAGCGCCGCCTGTGGCGGATGAAGCGAGGCGGAAGCGTGGTGAGCAAAGGAGCATGCCGAGCGGCAGCGAGAGCAGGCGACTATTGCGAACCTGACCGAGCGTAAGCGAGACCACTGGTTCGAGTCCAGTAAGCACCACCAAAAAAACGCTTGATTCAAATGAATCAAGCGTTTTTTCTATTTTCATTGACTTCATGCCATTGATATGAGAAAATCCATATAGATCGTGTCTGACAGAAAGGAGAATAATCATGAATAACCAGATGGCGGATTTGCTGCGGAATTTGTACTGCCAAAGGACGGCAGAGCGGCAGTGGAAAGCGGAAGCGTTTCTGGAGGGGGAGATTTCTTTTCAGGCGTGGAAGGAAGGCCTGCTGGCTACGCTCAGGCAGGCGCTGGCGCTGCCTGCTCAGCCCGGAGATCTGCAGATCCGTTGCGAAGGCGATGAACCGCTGGATGGTTTGATCCGCCGCCGTATCACCTATCTGGCCGAAGAGGGACTCCGCACGCCTGCCTATGTGCTGGAACCGCAGGACGCCGATGAGAAAACCCCTGTCGTGATCTGTCTGCACGGCCACGGCTATGGTGTGCGCGATATCGTGGGCCTGCGGGAGGAAGAAAGCTATCAGAAAAAATTTGCGCTTACCGCCTGCAGGCAGAAAATGATCGTGATCGCGCCGGAACTGGCGGGCTTTGGCGAACTTCGCCTGCCGGAGGAACTGAAAGGTGGAAAAGATGATGCGAGCAGCTGCCACAGGCTGTACACCAATCTGCTCGCCTGCGGCCGCAGTTTGCTGGGCATGCGCGTCAATCAGGTCATTCAGGCGCTGAATGCAGCCGAACAGCTGTACGCCGGTCACCCCATCGGCCTGATGGGCATTTCCGGCGGCGGAACGGTGGGCCTTTTGAGCATGGCGCTGGATGAACGCATCCGGGCCGGCGTGATCAGCGGCTATGCCAATACCTATGGCGACAGCATTCTGGCCATGCGCCATTGCGTGGATAACTTCTGGCCGGATATGGTGGGCCAGATGGAAATGCCGGATCTGCTTTGCGCCATTGCCCCCAGACCCATGCTCTGGGAAACCGGAAGCAAGGATCCCATCTATCCGCAGAGCGCGGCGATGAAGGCTGCGCAGCTGGTCCGGAAGAGCTATGAACAGCTGAACGCACAGGCGGCCTTTGAAGTGGATCCGTTTGAGGGCGTGCACGAGATTCACGGCGTACGGGCCTTTGCCTTCCTGAAGGAGCACTGTGTGTAAGCGAAAACCGAGGAGGGATCAGCATGAGCAGGCTGGCTATTCTGGGCGGAACTCCGGTGTTTGAGCAGCTTCCCGACTATACGCACTGGCCCCGCGGAGGGGAAAAGGAAAAGGAAGCGCTTTTGCGCACGCTGCATTCCGGCGTGTGGGGCGGACTGGGCGAAGAGAACCGGCATTTTTCCGAGGCGTATGCGGCGTACTGTCAAACGCGCTATGCGCTGCCTGTGCTGAACGGCACGGTCAGCCTGGAGCTGATTTTCCGTGCGCTGGGCATTGGCTATGGCGATGAGGTGATCGTGCCGCCGTACACGTTTTCGGCCTCTGTGCACAGCATTGCGCTTTGCGGAGCGATGCCGGTGTTTGCGGATATCGATCCCGAAACGTTCAATCTGGATCCGGCGTCGGCGGAACAGCGCATCACCCCTCGGACACGGGCCATTCTGGGCGTGCATCTGGGCGGACGCATGTTTGACGCGGATGCGCTGGGCGGCATTGCCCAACGCCACGGCCTGTACCTGATCGAGGACGCGGCGCATGCGCAGGGCTCCGAGTGGAAGGGCTGCCGCGCCGGTTCGCTGGGCGCGGCGGGCTCATTCAGCTTTCAGGCCACCAAAAACATCTGCAGCGGCGAAGGCGGCGCCATTACCACCAATGATCCGGCCCTGTATGAAAAGCTGTGGAGCCTGCACGCCGGCGGGTGCGCTTTTGGTGCGGAGCAGGAGGAACATTCCTGGCTGGGCACGAACGCGCGCCTGTCGGAATGGCAGTGCGCCATCCTGCTGGCACGTCTGGAACGGCTGGATGGGGACATCGAACTGCGCATGAAGAACGCGGCTTATTTGGATAAACAGCTGAGCGAACTGCCGTATTTCAGGGCGCTTCGTGCGGATGAGCGCATCACCCGCCATTCCATGCACCTGTACTGCTTCCGTTATCTGCCGGAGGGGCTGGATGGTCTGCCGCGCCGGATTTTCATCAAAGCGCTGGCGGCGGAACTGGGCAATGTGGTGTGCGAAGGCTACTGCGATCCCATTTATGAGATGGCCATGCTGTACTCGGATGATTTTCAGAAAATGACGGGCCGTACCTTTGTCAATCCCAGGGAAATGCTGCCCGGCAACGAACGGATCGCCCATGCGGAAGGCTGCTGGATGACGCATTCCAGCCTGCTGGGACCGCAGCAGGATATGGACAGGATCGTGGAAGCGTTTGCCAAGGTCGGCAGCGGCGCGGATGAACTGCGCAAAGCCTTCGGACAGGAGGAGCAGAAATGAAACAGCTTGCGATCAACGGCGGAACGCCCGTAACCACCAGACCGTTTCCCTCCTGGCCTGTGTGGGATGAAAAGGAAAAGCAGAATCTGCTGCGCGTGCTGGATGCCGGCCAGTGGGGTACGATCGGCAACGAATCCAAGGCCTTTGCACGCCGGTTTGCCGATTACATCGGAACAACGCGCGCCATTCCGGTCAACAACGGCACGCAGGCGCTGGAACTGATGCTGCGCGGCGTGGGCATTGGCCGCGGCGACGAAGTGATCGTTCCCTCCTATACCTCTGCGGCGAGCGTGTCGGCTGTTGCCTACATCGGCGCGATGCCGGTGTTTGCGGATGTGGAGCCGGAAACCGGCAATCTGGACGCGGAATCTGTTCGTACCTGCATCACAGAGCGCACAAAGGCGGTTCTGGCGGTTCACGTTGCCGGACGGCCCTGCGATATGGACGCGCTGCGCGTTGTGGCGGAGGAACATCATCTTTTGCTGCTGGAAGACTGTGCCCACGCGCAAGGGTCTTCGTGGAAGGGCGTTCTGTGCGGTGCGCTGGGCCATGCTTCCGCCTTCAGCTTTCAGACAGGCAAGGTGCTTACCGGCGGCGAAGGCGGTATGATCCTGACCAGCGACGACGAACAGTACGTGCGTTCATGGCGGTATCATCACTCCGGCCGTGCGCCTGCCGGCGTGGACCGCAACAGCCTGGGCGGACAGGTGCTGATGGGCGGCAACGGCCGCATGGCCGAGTGGCAGGCGGCGGTTCTGAACGCGCAAATGGACCGGCTGGAGGAGCAGCGTCTGCTGCGAAATGCCAACCAGCAAAAGGTAACGGAGCGGATCCGCCATCTGCCCGGCGTGATCGTTGCGCCGGAAGACGAACGCATCACATCGCTCAGCGGTTTCCGGTATACGTTCCGCTATATCGGCGGCAGGGACGCCTTTGTGGAAGCGCTCCGGGCGGAGGGCATTCCCTGCGGCAAAGGCTGCGTGCCCGTGCACCGCATGGGCTTTCTGAACGATCCGGCTTTTGAAAAAATGACCGGCAGGCGGTTTGAACCAAACATTGTTCTGCCAAACACCGAACGCCTGAGTCAGGAAGCGGTCTGGATCCCCGGCGAAGTGTTCCTGGCGGATGACGAAGCGATCGAATGCGTGGCCGAAGCCATTCGGAAAGTGGCTGAGGCGATGCAGGGCTGAAGAACAAATCAATCCCCCTCCCGCCTTTCTTTGGCGAGAGGGGGATTGCGTTTGTGTCATTCCATCATATCCAGCAGCACCTTCGCCGTTTTGACCAGCAGCCGGGCAAAATCCTCCCGGGCGGGGGCGGGAATGCGGTAGGCGGCTACTTCGTAATTGAACAGTCCCTGATAACCGATGGCTTTGAGACCCTGCATGGCGTCCTGCCAGTCGATCTTGCCCATGAAGGGGGCAAGGTGCGCGTCGTGGTAGGGGTAATTGTCGTGCACATGCAGCATTTTGATGCGTTTGCCCATATAGCGCAGCCAGTCGGAGGGCTTCACGTCCCTCAGATGCGCATGCCCGAAATCCCAGCAGATGCCCAGCCCCAGCGCATCCGCCACGGCGCAAAGCTCCTCCGGGGTGGAGCAGTAGCGGCGGATGTTCTCCGGCCCGCGCACATTGCGCATGTTTTCCAGCACCATGGAAAGCCCGGCTTTGGCGGCGTGCTCGGCAAAGGGCGTGAGGTGGCGCATGACGGTTTCATGGTTTTCTTTTTCGTTGAATTCGTCGATGGGATAAATGGGCACGTGGGGATGGATCACCGCATGATCCACGCCCAGCAGTACGGCGGCGTCAATGGCCCTGTGAACGGAAGCGTTGAACAGCTCGGTTTCTTCCTGGGTAGCGTCGGGTTTCAGGCCGAAGGGCAGATGACACAATTCCACCCGGATACCGTTCTCCTGCGCTGCCTGATGAATGCGACTGATCCCCTTTTCGGGCTCGTCGCCCAGCGCATTGAAAAAGAAGGAGGGCATGTCCGCCGCATCAAACCCCATATCCCGCAGAAAGGCAAGTCCCTGTGCAAAATATTCGACCGGGTTTTCGCGGCTGCCGCTGTGCAGATTGATGCTGGAGGAAATACGCAGTCCTGGCATGGGATTCATCCTTTCCCGAACGCTGATTGAATTTGCTGTTTGCATCATATCACAATTCGGGAGTCAACACAATGGCGCACGCTCTGTCCGGCGTTTGACAACGGTGCCCGCTGAGCGGTATAATGCATGCGTTTGTTCGGAATGAAGCCGGGGAGTGAAAGCATGTTATTTACCGTACGGGACCTGTTCAGAATGGTGCTGCCCATGATGATCCAGCAGATCATGGCGATTACCGTAGGCACGGTGGACTCCGTTATGGTGGCCAGTGCGGGCGAAGCGGCGGTTTCGGGCGTTTCGCTGGTGGGAACGCTGGATTCGCTGCTGGTGATCGCATTTTCGGCGCTGGTAACGGGCGGTACGGTCACGGTATCGCATGCGCTGGGCAGCGGCGACAGGCCGCTGGCACGCGAAAGCGCCAAGCAGCTGGTATATGTATCCACGTTTATTGCACTGGTGATCGCCGTTACGGTGGGTGTGCTGCGCCAGCCTCTGCTTGCCGGACTGTACGGCAGCGCAGCGGAGGATGTGCTGGCCAATGCCAACAGCTATATGCGCATCATGGTCATATCCTTCCCGTTCCTGGCGCTCTACAGCTCCGGTGAGGCCATTTTCCGCACCATGGGCGATACCATGACGGGCCTGTGGCTGTCGCTGATCGCCAACGGGCTCAATGTGGTGGGCAACGCGCTGTTTATTTATGGGCTGAACATGGGCGCGGCAGGCGCGGCGCTGGCTACGCTGATCGCCAGAGCGGTGTGCGCCGCTGCGGTCCAGTGGAAGCTGCGCAGACGGGACAGGGATATCTATCTGGAACGGATGCTGCATTACAGGCCGAACGCGGCGGTGATCCGCAGCATGCTGCGCATCGGCGTGCCGCACGGCATTGAAAGCAGTATGTTCCAGTTTGGCCGCCTGGCCACGCAGGTGCTCATCTCCGGCATGGGCACGGCGGCCATCGCAGCCAATTCCGTGGCCAACACGCTGGCCAATTACCTGTATATGCCAAGCGGCGCCATCGGCAGCGCGGCCATTGCGGTGGTTGGGCGCAGCTACGGCGCAAAGGAGCACGGGCAGGCGCGCAGGTATGCGCGGATGCTGCTCTTTTGGGAATACCTGTGCATGTGGGGCATGTCCGCCTTCCTGTTTGTGCTGGGCAGGCCGATCATCGGCGTTTTCAACCTGTCGGCGGAGGGCGCGCAGATCGCCCTGCAGCTCACGGTTTTCCACTGTATCTGCACATCTCTGATCCGCCCGCTGGGCTTTTACCTGCCGAGCGTTTTCAAGGCTACGGGCGATTCGCGCTACACCATGGTGGTATCCACCGTGTCTATGTGGGTGATCCGCGTGGGCTTCTCCTACGTGTTCTGCCTGGATACGGTGCAGCTGTTCGGCCTGCAGTTTTCCGGCTTCGGCATGGGCATCATGGGCGTTTGGGTAGCTATGGCGTGCGACTGGGTGGTGCGCGGCACGCTGTATACCATTCGGTTTGTGCGCGGTACATGGCTGAAAAAAGGCGTCAGAGCAATTTAATGTCAAAAAAGGGGAACGGCGCTGCGCCGTTTCTCCTTTTTTGTGGTATACTGACAGCAGCATTGCATAAGGGGGCGATTCTTTGATCTGGGACAGAGAACGCTACATTGCCCACAGCCTCTTTGAGTACACCGGCGCGGAAATGTTCTGCGAGCTTTTTGGCCCCCTTTTGCCGCTGGAGGCGGAATGGCGCAGACAGGGCGCAAGCGCAAAGGAAATCGGCATGACGGCCTTTGACTGGGATTATGTGCTGAAAACCGATGTGGGCGCAAATTGCGGCGCCGTGACCGGCATCGAGCCGAAAATCCTTTCGGATAACGAGGAAGAAACCATTTCCATCGACCACTATGGCCGCCAAATGCGCCTGATCAAAAAGAGCGCTACGCTGCCTCTGCCGCTGAACCATCCGGTGGAAAACTGGGAGGACTGGCTCAAAATCAAGCACTGGTATGCCTTTTCGGAGGAACGCATCAACCCCGAACGCCTTCAAAGGGCCAAAGAGCTGCGCGATAAAGGCTACCTGACGATCCTGGGCATTCCCGGCGGCTTTGACGAGCCGCGTCAGCTGATGGGCGAGGAAAACCTGTGCGTCGCCTGCTATGAAGAACCCGAACTGATCGAGGACATGCTCACCACCATCGGCGATACCTGCGTGAAGGTGATCGAGCGTGTGGGCGAAGTGGTGCCCATCGACAACCTGACCATCCACGAGGATATGGCCGGCAAATCCGGCCCGCTGTTCGGCCCGTCGCAGGTGCTGGAATTTCTGAAACCCTACTACCTGAAGGCGTGGAATGCGGCGCGCCAGACCGGTGCAAAGCTGTTTTCGCAGGACAGCGACGGCAACATGAACGCCGTGATTGATGCGTTCATCGAATGCGGGCTCAATGCCATCTACCCCTGCGAACCCAACGCGGGCATGGACATTGTGGAAATCCGCAAAAAGTACGGAAAACAGCTCATGCTCAAAGGCGGCATCGATAAATTCGCCCTGCGCAAAGATCCCGAGGCCATCCGCAGGGAGCTGGAATACCGCATCTGCCCCGAAACGCTGGGCGGCGGCACCGTTTTTGCGCTGGATCACCGAATCCCCAACGGCGTACCCATTGAGAACTACCGCTATTACGTGAACCTTGGCCGCGAAATGCTGGGTAAGGGGCCCATCCTTCAGGAGGGCTGGGAGCGCATGGCGTTCTGATTCAAAGACAGGAGGCTGGGCCGATGCTCAACCGTAAAAACATCAGGGAATTTGGAGTCATTACCTTTGGTACGCTCATTGTAGCTGCCGCTGTGTTCTTCTTTATGCTGCCCAGTCATGTATCCGTGGGCAGCGGCGCGGCCTTGGCCATGATTTTGAGCAACTTTATTCCCCTGCCGGTATCCACCATCACTTTTATTCTGAATGTGTTCCTGCTGATCATCGGCTTTTTGCTGGTGGGGCCGGAGTTTGGTGCAAAGACCGTCTACTGCGCGCTGCTGATGCCCGGTTATCTGGCGGCGTTTGAACGGATCTTTCCCAACTTCCAGTCCATCACGCAGGACGCCACGCTGGATGTGCTGTGCTACACGCTGGTGGTGGGCGTGGGTCTGGCGATCCTGTTCAGCGCCAACGCCTCCTCCGGCGGGCTGGATATTGTGGCCAAAATCATGAACAAGTTCCTGCACATGGAGCTGGGCCGCGCCATGTCGCTTTCCGGCATGCTGGTGGCGCTGGCTTCCGCCCTGTGCTACGACAGCAAAACCGTGGTGCTGAGCGTGCTGGGCACGTGGTTTGGCGGCATGGTGGTGGATTACTTTATCTTTGGCATGAACATCAAACGCCGCATGTGCATCATTTCGCCCAAGGCGGATGAGATCATCCACTATATCCTCTACGAACTGCACAGCGGCGCAAGCCTCAACCACACCATCGGCGCATACACCGGCGAAGTCCACAAGGAGATCATCACCATTGTAGACAAGCAGGAGTACAAGCTGCTGATGGACTATGTGCGCAAGGTAGACCCCAAAGCCTTTGTAACCGTGCTTTCCGTAAGCGAGCTGCGTTATCAGCCCAAAGAACACTGACAGGAGAAATGATATGCTGACCATCCGCCGCGAAACCGCCGTATACGCCATGAGCCCCGAAAACGCCCCCGCCGCCCGCGTGCCCGCAGGCGAAACGCTGGTATTTGAGACCGCCGACTGCTTTGGCGGACAGATCGTGAAGGAGACCGACAAGCTGGGCGCGCTGGACTGGTCGCGCATCAACCCGGCCACCGGCCCCGTGTTTGTGGAGGGCGCGCTGCCCGGCGACACCCTCAAAGTAGAGATCCTGAAGATCGATCTGGCGGATCAGGCCGCTGTGGTGGAAGCGCCCGGCGAGGGTATCACCGGCCTTGCCGCCAGCGAGGAAAACACCAAAATCCTGCCCATTGAAAACGGCTGCGCCGTGTTCAGCCCTGCGCTGAGCCTGCCGGTGAAACCCGTGATCGGCGTGATCGGCACGGCCCCGGCGGAAGGCGCCATCCCCACGGGCACGCCGTCCTTCCACGGCGGCAACATGGACTGCAGGCGCATTGGCGAAAACGGCACGCTGTACCTGCCGGTCAACGTGGAGGGCGCGCTGCTGGCCATGGGCGACCTGCACGCCGTGATGGGCGACGGCGAGGTGTGCGTGTGCGGCGCGGAGATCGCCGGCGCAGTGACCGTGCGCGTAAACGTGATCAAGGGCCAGCCCCTGCCTTTGCCCTTCCTTGTTACCCCGGAGCATGCCATGGCCATCTATTCCGCCGAAGGTCTGGACGCCGCGGCGGAGGGCGCGACCCTGCGCATGCGCACCTTCCTGATGGACTGCGCCCATCTGCCCGCCCACGAGGCCGGCATGCTGCTCAGCCTCTGCGGCGATCTGCGCATCTGCCAGGCGGTGGATCCCAACAAGACCTGCCGCATGGAGGTGGCGCTTGGGGTGCTGGAAAAGCTGGGGGTTGTGTATCCCTGATGTGAAGTAAACAAAGAAAGAACCAGCACAGCGTTTGAATGCTGTGCTGGTTCTGTTGTTATTCGGCAATGTAGTAGCCGAAACGGATTCCGTTGTCTCTGGCATACTGCTCAGCGTAGGAGTCCTTGTATTTTGGTACGCTGAAAACCAGATCGGGCAGCAACCCGTCGGAGTTGTGGAAAGCCTGCTTGCCGATGATGTTCAAGCTGGCCGGCAGAACCACCGGGCACAGGTCGTCGCAATGGTAGAAGGCCTGATCGTCGATCCGTTTCAGACCGTCCGGCAGGGACACGGACTGCAGGCTTCGGCATTCTTTGAACGCCTGTTTTTCGATCTTGTTCAGCTCGCTGGGGAATTGGATCGCCCGTAGTTCAAAGCAACCCTCAAACGCAAGGGATGGGATCCGGGTCAAGCCGTCCGGCAGAGAAATCTCCCGCAGGCTGGTGCAGTAGGCAAAGGCGCTGGCGCCAAGCTCGGTCAGACTGCCCGGAAGGGATACAGTCCGCAGACTGCGGCAGTTTTTGAATGCGAAACGGCCGATAGAGGTGACGCCTTCGCTGACGAAGACTGTCTCAAGGGCGGCGCACTGCTTGAACGCATTTCCGCCGACGGCGGTCACCGGCAGCCCGTCGACCATGGACGGGATGAGCGCATCGGTCAGATCCTTTTTCGCCAAGGCGACCGTCCAGGTCATATCCTCCTGCAGCAGATAGGTCAGACCATCCTGTTCGGTCTTATCGCCGGGCGCGCGGGAGCCGGCTGCAGGAGCGGGCTCAGACGTGGCCAGCTCATTCGTCCAGGTCACGAATACAGAATTGCTTCGGCGGCCGTCAGAGGTAAGGGCGTAGAATTCCGCCGTATCGTTGTAATGGAAGCCCAATCCGGTCCAGTAACCGGAATCGCTGGGATACATGGCGGAAGCGTAAAGAATACTTTCGTTAGTCTCGGCTTCGATCAGAACGATTTCCTCGGTATCCGATTCGACGACGAAGTCAACGATCTCGCCCAAGGGTGAAATTTCCGTGGAAACGGTCAGGCGGATGTCCGGGGACTCAACGGCTTTTTCACTCGCAGTTACAGATACGGCAGCTGTGGCCTGAGCGATCACAACGTCGTTGTCTTTGGCGGTTACTTCGAGCTGGTACTCGCCGGGTTCTGTGAAGTAGAAGATCTGAGAGGTTGAAGAGTGCCGGGTGTTCTTGGGCCATTCATAGGAGCCTTGTTCGTAAGCGGAAATTTCGTATTTTGCTTCCTCGGAGGCTTCGTTCCATGAGAACCGCAGATACTGATTGGACAGTATGGAATAGTGATCCTGATCCAGATGGAAGTCCACCCGAGCATTGTCAGCCTGCAGATAGCGATAATTCCGGTTGTACTTTTGTACGTAGGCCTCGGCATATGAGCCCGGCTCCACGGCAAAGAGGATGTTCGCTCCGGTGGGATGCATGGCGAAAGCGTCGACCGCAATGTAGGCAAGCTGAGCTGGCAGCACGAATTCAGTCATGCCGATGCAATTATAGAATGCCAGTTTGCCGATCTGCTCCACACCGCTGCCGAAATCAACATAGGTCAGGCTTTTGCAGCCGGCGAAAGCTTCTTCCTCGATGACAATAACGCTATCCGGGATGACGACTTCTTTCAGAAGCGATTGATACCAGAAAGCCCTTCGAGCGATAGAACTGACAGGCATACCATCGATCGCTTTGGGAATCACCAGTTTTGAAGCTGTTCCCTGATAGCCGGTCACAGTCCATTCATTAACCGAAACAGCCCGTTCAAGAATCACCCCGTCGCTGGAAATATAGGTAAGGACAGGAATCGGAGTCGGGGTGGGAGTCGGAGATGGCGTGGGTGTAGGTGATGGCGTGGGTGTCGGAGTAGGCGTCGGAGTCGGCGTGGGCGTTGATGTAAGGGTCGGAGTAGGGGACGGAGTGGGGGCGAAGGTGGACGTCGGTGTGGATGTGGGAGATGGCGTCAGGGATTCCGTATAGGCAGGCGTGGCTGTAACAACGAACGTAGGACTGGCCGGTGTGGAATCGGCGGGAGTTCGAAGCAACTGAAATGTGCAAATACCGATAATACCGATCAAACTGGCGGCGCATGCGCCAAGGAGAATGTTCAGCTTCTTTTCACGCTTGGTGATGCGCATCATTTTGGCGGTGCGGGCGGGGTCTTTAATATAGCTTTTCAAAGCGGCGTACAGTTCGCCGGCATTCTGGTAGCGGTCCTTCAGGTTGTAGGCGCAGGCTTTGAGAATGATCTCGGAAAGCGTTGCGTCCGCTTCGGATGGCGGAGGCAGCTTGGCGCCCTCGTAGCGCAGCAGGCGGGCGCGCTCGGTATCCGGCAGAAGCAGCGCGGGATCGGCGGATTTGTTTCGTTTTTCATAACGCTCGTAACTGCGCGTGGCGTCCTCAGTCAGAGAACCTTCTTCCGTCAGGAAGGGGAACTGGTGATGGTTGAACAGCCGGTACAGCACAATGCCCAGCGAATAGATATCCGAACGGTGGTCGCTGTGCGCCTTTCCGCGCTCGTTTTCCAGCCGCCATACTTCCGGAGCCATGTAGGGGCGCGTGCCGTGGAAGCCGATGGTGGTGTGATCGTTTTCCAGCTTGGCTTCGCCTACATCGCTCAGGTAAAAAACGCCGTAATCATCCATCATGATGTTGCCCGGCTTGATGTCGCGGTGATAAACGCCCTTCTGTTCAAACACCGTAAGCGCATGGGCCATATCCAGCGCCAGCTGGAAACGGAGATTGACGTTCTCCGTACACAGGGGAAGCCATTCTTTGGAACTGTGATAGAGCGGCATGCAGATCAGAACGGCATACTGCACCACCTTGCGGCCGTTTTCATCCAAAAAGACGCGCTGCAGGAACTCCGGCCGTTCCAGATGCTGCACAATGTTGCTTTCGCCGCTGAAACGGGCCATGATTTCCACTTCGCGCTTGCTGGCTTCAAAACGGGAACGGTGGAAGGCGTTCTGTGAGCTGCCTTCGGCGGCGCAGTCGCTCAGCTCCACGGGATTGGGCACAAATTTCAGCGCGCCCAGCATGCCGGTCGTATAGTGCCTGATTTTGAAAATACGGGAAAACTGACCTTTGTCCAAATACTCCAAAGGTTCCCACGAATGCAGTATGCTGCTTTGATCGGCGTAGGCCATCAGTTCATCAAGCCACAGTCTTTCATAAGCGGCTTTACGCTTTTGCTGGTTGTTCATAGTCATCTCCTGAGAAAAGGGAAATATGCCAAAAGTTGTCTGCCAAAACCATTATAGTCAACGCAGAAGGCCTGTGTCAATACGGCGGCCTGTGCAAACAGAATGGATCGCGCAGCCTCTGAATACAATGAAAAAACAAGGCAAACGCCCCGGATGCTATTGCATTTTGGGGCGTTTGCCTGTATGATATCCCCATTGGACAAAATAAAGCCTACCGGGCAAAAAACGTCCCGGTTCAGAATAACAGGAGGGAACACAGATGGAACGCGTATTCAATTTTTCGGCCGGCCCCGCAATGATCGCCCAGAGCGTACTGGAAAAGGCTCAGAATGAGCTGGTTTCATACGCCGACAAGGGTATGAGCGTAATGGAGATGAGCCACCGCAGTTCCATGTATGTGGATATCTTCAACGAAACGAAGGCCCTGCTCAAGGAACTGATGAACGTGCCCGATGATTACGAGATCCTGTTCATGCAGGGCGGCGCAACGCTGCAGTTCAGCGGCGTGCCGCTGAACCTGATGGTGAATGGCAAGGCCGATTATGTGGACAGCGGCAACTTTGCACACCTGGCGGCGGAAGAAGCCAAACGCTACGGCGAGGTAAACATCGTGGCCTCCAGCCGCGAGGATAACTATACCTATGTGCCCGCCATCGACCAGATCCGGTGGAACGCCGACGCGGACTATGCCTACATCACCACCAACAACACCATTTACGGCACCCGCTACACCGCTATCCCCGATACCGGCGCTATCCCGCTGGTGGCTGACGCCAGCTCCAACATCCTTTCCGAAGAGCTGGATGTGACCAAATTCGGCGTCATCTTCGCCGGTGCGCAGAAGAACATCGACCCTGCCGGCCTGTGCATCATGATCATCCGCAAGGACCTGATGGGCAAACAGAATGCCCTGTGCCCCAAGCTGATGAACTGGGCTTTGCAGAGCAAGAACGACAGCATGCTCAACACGCCCAACACCTACGGCATCTACATGGCGAAGCTTGGCTTTGAATGGCTTAAGGATCTGGGCGGCGTGCCTGCCATCTACCAGCAGAATGTTTACAAGGCCAACCTGCTTTACGATTTCATTGATAACAGCGCGCTCTTCACAGCTCCCGCCCGCAAGGACTGCCGTTCGCTGATGAACGTCACCTTCGTGACCGGCGACGCCGACAAGGACGCCGCGTTCGTCAAGTTTGCTGCGGCCAACGGTCTGGTGAACCTCAAGGGCCACCGCAGCGTGGGCGGCATGCGCGCCAGCATTTACAACGCAATGCCCGTGGAAGGCGTGCAGAAGCTGATCGAAGTGATGAAGGCTTTCGAAAAGGAGAACAGGTAAGATGTATAAGATTCAGACTTTGAATAAAATTTCGGATATTATCCACAAACAGCTTACAGCGGAAAATTATCTGATCGCTGCCGAAGAACCCGTGCCGGACGGCATTCTGGTTCGCAGCGCCGATATGCACCAGATGGAACTGCCCGAAAGTCTGCTGGCCATTGCCCGCGCAGGCGCAGGCACCAACAACATCCCCATCGATGAATGCACCAAACGCGGCATCGCCGTGTTCAACACCCCCGGCGCCAACGCCAACGCCGTGGCCGAACTGGTTATCTGCGGTCTGATGCTGGGCGGTCGAAATATCATCGGCGGCGTGGACTGGGCGCGCACCCTGACCGGCGCGGATGTCGCCAAGCAGGTGGAAAAGGGCAAGGGGCAGTTTGCCGGCCCCGAGGTGCGCGGAAAGACGCTGGGCGTGATCGGCCTGGGCGCGATCGGCGTGATCGTGGCCAACGCCGCCGTACAGGGCCTTGGCATGAACGTGCTGGGCTACGATCCCTTCATGAGCGTGGAAAACGCCTGGGCGCTCACCCGCCGCGTGAATCATACCAATTCTCTGAACGAAATCTACCAGACTGCCGATTACATTACCCTGCATCTGCCGCTCAACGATAACACCCGCGGCATGATCGACGCCAATGTGCTCATGCAGATGAAGGACGGCGTGCACATTCTCAACTTCAGCCGCGCCGAGCTGGTGGACCAGGACGCGCTGGCGGAAGCACTGGAAAGCGGCAAGGTGGCCAGCTATGTGACCGACTTCCCCACCGAAAAGGTGCTGGCCATGAAGAACACTGTGGCCATCCCCCATCTGGGCGCTTCCACCCCGGAAAGCGAAGAAAACTGCGCTGATATGGCTGCCACCGAGCTGCGCGACTATCTGGAATACGGTCAGATCCGCAATTCCGTGAACCTGCCGGAGATCATCCTGGGCCGTCCCGAGGGCGTTCGCGTTCAGATCATCCACAAGAACGAGCCCGGCATGGTGTCCGCCATCGCCGCTGCCATCGGCGCACGCAAAATCAACATCAACAACATGGTCAATAAATCCCGCAAGGAGATTGCCGTTACCGTGCTGGAGATCGAACGCCTCCCCGACCAGTTCCTGAACAACGAGCTGATGGCCCTGCCCGGCGTGATCCGCATTCGTACATTTGCATAAAAAGAACTGCTGCATGGCTGAACATGCAGCAGTTTTTCTTTGGCATTGAGCGGCGCTGCTTACGCAAACGCCTTTTCGATATCGCTGAGCAGCGCGTCCACTTCCTCGCGCTTCGTGGTCACGTTGGTTACGAAGCGGGCGGCGATGCGTTCGCTGTCCAGCTTTTCCCATTCGGTGAAGGCGTACTTTTCGCCCAGCTTCTCACACACGCTCACAGGAACGATGGGGAATACCTGGTTGGCGGCGGTGTCGGAGAACAGCTCGCAGCCGTGGTTCACGAACGCCTGCTTGATCTCCTGCGCGTACTGGTTGGCAGTGCGGGAGAGATTCACATAGTCGTCGTTCTTGAGGATGGCCTCAAACTGCACGCCCAGCAGACGGCCCTTGGCCAGCATGCCGCCGCGCTGCTTGATGTGGTAGCGGAAGTAACGGTGGATATCATCGCTCTTGAGCACAATGGCCTCGCCGAACAGCAGGCCCACCTTGGTGCCGCCGATGTAGAAGGCGTCGCACACCTTGGCCAGGAAGGGCAGATCCACCTCCGGCATGGCGGCAAGGCCGTAGCCCAGACGCGCGCCGTCCACAAACAGGGGCAGGCCAAGCTCATGGCAGGTATCGCTCAGCTCCTGCAGCTCCTGACGGGTGTACAGGGTGCCAAGCTCCGTGGGGTGGCTCACATACACCATGCCCGGGCGCACAATGTGTTCAAAGCTGGAATCGGCAATGTGCTTTTCATAGGCCTCGCGCACCTGCGCAGCGCAAATTTTACCGTTTTTCTGGGGCAGGGGCAGCACCTTGTGGCCGGTGGCCTCGATGGCGCCGGTCTCGTGTACGTTGATGTGGCCGGTCTCGGCGCACAGCACGCCCTCAAAGGGGCGCAGCATGGCGGCAATGACCATCAGGTTGGCCTGCGTGCCGCCCACCACGAAATGCACGTGGGAATCGGGGGCGTCGCATTTTTCAAGGATCAGCTTGCGGGCGCGGCCGCAGATCTCGTCCTCGCTGTAGCCGCAGTGCTGTTCGTTGTTGGTGTCCATCAGCGCGCGCAGCACCACATCCGCAGCGCCGCAGGCGTAATCGCATTCAAAATGAAGCATTCGTCATTCGTCCTTTCCAAAAGCAGGATGGGTCTATCCTACGTCATTCAGGAAACTCTGTCAAGGCAAAATCAGCTGCCGGAGCGTTTGCGCGGCCTCAATCATCTGTTCTGATGTATTGCCCCGCCCCACGCTTACGCGCAGCACGCAGCGTGCCTCCCGGTCGCTCAGTCCCATGGCGCGGTACACATGGCTGGCCTGCCCGCTGCCCGCAGCGCAGGCCGCTCCGCCGGATACCTGAACGCCCTTTACATCCAGCCTGGCGATCAGCGCCTCGCTTTCGTGGCCCGGGGTGAACAGCGCAAGAATGCCGGGCAGACGGTCCCCGCCCAGCACGCGAACAGGGCATCCGGCAAGCTGCTGCACAAACAGATCAAGCAAAGCCCGTTCGCGTTCTGCACGCCCGGTCATGTCCTCCTCCGCCAGCTCTGCCGCCATGCCCAGACCGCAGATGGCAGGGGTGTTTTCGGTTCCGGCTCTCAAACCGCCTTCCTGACCGCCGCCGTGAAGCAGCGGCGGCAGCTTTGCGCCGGTTTTGACATACAGGCATCCCGCTCCCCTCGGACCGTAGAACTTGTGCGCGGAAAGTGTGAGCAAGTCTATGTTTTCCACATTCACCGCCACATGCCCGAAGGCCTGCACGGCGTCGGTGTGGAAAAGGGCTCCGTGCCTGTGTGCGATGCGGGCTATTTCACGAACCGGCTGCAGAACGCCGGTTTCGTTGTTGGCCCACTGCACGCTGACCAGCGCGGTATCGGGGCGGATGGCGTTTTCCACCGCTTCGGGCCGGATCACGCCGTCTGCATCCGGCTGAACCAGCGTAACAGAACCGGCATACGCCTTTGCGGCTTCCAGCACGGAGGCGTGCTCGATGGCCGAAACAACGGCGTGCTTTTCTTTGGCCGCCTGCATGGCCCAGTTGTTGCCCTCTGTGCCGCCGCTGGTAAAAAACACCTCGCTGTGGTCGCAGCCAAGCATGCGGGCGATGGTCTGCCGCGCGGTGCGCTGCACCCTGCGGGATTGTCCGGCGGCGGAATAGGCAGCGGACGGATTGGCAAAATGTTCGCGCATGCAGCGCGTCATGGCTTCCATAACACGCTCATCCACCGGCGTGGTGGCGGCATGGTCAAGGTAAATGGACACAAAAACGACCTCCTGTCTGGTTTCCATCGTAATCCGGCAGACGGTTGCTGTCAAGCCGGATTTCATGTTATAATCATACTGTCTATTTATGTCCCTGTGGAAGGAATGCGAGGACGAACATGAACAAGACCGAAATGCTGAAAGCGCTGGAAGCCACGGTGCCAACCCTTGCGGGCAAGCTGCACATTGAGCGGGTGCTTTATAAAAAGGAAGCCAACAAGGCCTATATGAGCTTCTTGTCGGATGTGCTGGTGGGTCAGCAGGAGTTTTTGCTGCTGGAACGCAGGCTGCGCGAACTTTTTCCGCAGCTCACGGTGGCACTGCGCGTGGCCAGCCCTTCGCTCGGCGAGGACTTCCTGTCCGATGTGAACAAATACAAGTCGGTCCTCACGGATTTTTTGCGCCGTCAGAGCCCGGCTTTGTCTGCGTGGATCGGCGATACGGGCTGGAGCGTGGATGACGGACGCATCCTGCTTACCTGCCCGGACAAGATCGCTTTGCAGTTTTTCAAAACCCACAAGCTGGATGAAAAGCTTTCTCAGGCTGTGTACGATATCTTCCGCGTACGCGTGCCGGTTTCCATTGACGTGTGCGGCGAGCGCGACGCCTGGGTGCAGAAGATGCGCGAGGAACGCGGCTTCTCTTTCCCCACCAAACCCGCCGCCGCGCCCATGCCGGATGACGAGCCGCCGTGGGATGAAAACGCCATGATGTCCATGGCGGGCATGGATGCGCCCGCTGCCGCTCCGGCTGCCAAACAGCCGCCCAAACCCAAAGCCGCGCTCAAGCCGGAGAAGCCGGCGTGGACGCCCCCGCCGCCCCCGCCCAAGGGCAGCACGGTCATCAAGGGCCGCGCCATCGGCGACAAGCCTGTGCCCATCGGCGAACTGGGCGAGGACAGCGGCATCGTGGTTATTGAAGGCATCGTAACGGGCGTCAACGAGCCCAGGGAATTAAAGGGCGGCGAAACGGTGCTGGTCACCTTTGCCCTCTACGATGATACCTCCACCATCTACTGCAAATGCTTCTACCAGTACCGCACCCGCCGTGCACCCATGGGCGAAACCCCGCCGCCGCCCTCCGAGGAAGAGCGCCAGAAGGTCAACGACCAGATCGCCCAGATCAAAAACGGCATGCGCATGCGTCTGAGGGGCGACTGCCGCATGGATACCTTCCTGGGCGAGCTTTCCGTGGGCGTGCGCGATATGCAGGAAATGCCCAAGATTGAACGCAAGGACACCTGCGATGAAAAGCGCATCGAGCTGCACATGCACACCAACATGTCCACCATGGACGGCATGACCGATGTGGGCGACCTGATCAAGCAGGCAGCCAAGTGGGGCCATTCCGCCGTTGCCGTGACCGACCACGGCGCGGCGCAGGCGTTCCCCGGCGCATTCGGCGCAGCGAAGAAAAACAACATCAAGCTGATCCCCGGCTGCGAAGGCTATCTGTGCGATCTGGTGCCCATCGTGCGCGACGCCGACGACCGCCCGCTGGATACGCCCATCGTGGTTTTGGACTTTGAAACCACCGGTCTAAGCCACACCATGGACCGCATCATCGAAGTGGGCGCGGTCAAAATTGAAAACGGCGTCATCAGCGATGAGCTGTCCATCCTGTGCGACCCCGGCGTACCGCTCAAACCCAAAATCAGCGAACTGACCGGTATTACCGACCTGATGCTGCGCGGCAAGGAAAGCCCCGCCGAAGGTGTGCAGAAGCTGCTGGATTTCATTGGCGACTGCCCCGTAGCCGCGCACAACGCGCCCTTTGATATGGGCATGCTGGAAGCCGAATGCGAGCGCATGGGCGTAAGCTGCAAATACACCGTGCTGGACACGCTGGTGTTCAGCCGCAAGCTCTATCCCCAGCAGAAAAGCCACAAGCTGGGCAATGTGTGCCGCATGCTGGGCGTGAGCCTCAAAAATGCGCACCGCGCCGTGCATGACGCTGCCGCTACGGCGCAGTGCCTGGTGAAAATGCTGGAAGAAGCTGCCAAGAAGGGCGCGAAGACCTTCAAGGATATCGACAGCGTCATCAGCGGCGAAACCATCGGCGACAGCTATCACATCGTGCTTCTGTGCAAGAGCCAGAAGGGCATGCAGAACCTGAATCACCTGATTTCCGACAGCAACCTGCGCTATTTCTACCGTCATCCCAACATGCCCCGCCACCTGATCAACGAGTACCGCGAGGGCCTGATCCTGGGCAGCGCGTGCGAGGCGGGCGAATTGTTTGAGGCGGTGGTCAACAACCGCCCGGATGCGGAGCTGGAAAAGATCGCCAGCTGGTACGACTATCTGGAGATCCAGCCCATCGGCAACAACCAGTTCATGATCCGCAACGGCACCGCCCGCGACGAGGAACAGCTGCGCGATTTCAACCGAAAGATCGTTGCCCTGGGCGAAAAAATGGGCAAGCCCGTGGTCGCCACCGGCGACGTGCATTTCCTGCACCCGGAGGACGCCATTTACCGCACCATCATTCAGGCGGGTCTGGGCTTTGACGACTGCGACGAGCAGGCGCCCCTCTATTTCAAGACCACCAACGAAATGCTGGAGGAATTCAGCTATCTCGGCCCGCAGAAGGCGTATGAAGTGGTCATCCAGAACCCCAAACTGATCGCCGATCAGGTGGAGGATCTGCGCCTGTTCCCCAAGCATCCCGATGGCAAGGATACCTTCCAGCCCTTCTGGCCGGAGGCGGCGGACGATATCCAGAACCGTTCCTGGAACACCGCCAAGGCGCTGTACGGCGATCCTCTGCCGGAACTGGTGCAGAAGCGTCTGGAAAAGGAACTGGGAAGCATCATCGGCTACGGCTTCGGAACGCTCTATTCCATTGCGCAGAAGCTGGTGAGCAAATCCCTGTCGGACGGTTACTTTGTAGGCAGCCGCGGATCCGTCGGTTCCTCCTTTGTGGCCACCATGTGCGGCATCACAGAGGTCAACCCCCTGCCCCCGCACTACCGCTGCGACCACTGCCACAAAATGTTCCTTACGCCGCCGGAACTGGCCAGCGTGGGCGTTGACCTGCCGGACAAAAACTGCGAAATCTGCGGCAATCCCCTTGCAAAGGACGGCTTTGATATCCCGTTCGAAGTCTTCCTCGGTTTCAAGGGCGACAAGGTGCCTGATATCGACCTCAACTTCTCCGGCGAATATCAGCCCCGCGCCCATGCCTATGTAGAAGAACTGTTCGGCCACAACTACGTGTTCCGCGCCGGTACCATTTCCGGTCTGGCGGAAAAAACGGCCTACGGCTTTGCGGCCAAGTACTGCGAGGAGCGCGGCATCCGCGCCGGACGTGCGCACAAGGAGCGTCTGGCCGCCGGCTGCGTGGGCGTCAAGCGCACCACCGGCCAGCACCCGGGCGGCATCGTGGTACTGCCCAAGGAATATGATATCTGTCAGTTTACCGCCATCCAGCACCCGGCGGATGATATCGAAGGCAGCACCATCACCACGCACTACGACTTCAACTCCATGCATGATATTCTGGTCAAGCTGGACTGTCTGGGGCACGACGACCCGACGGTTTTGCACCGTCTGGAAGAGCTGACCGGCATCAACTACAAAGAAATTCCGCTGGATGACCCTGAGGTGCGAAGCCTCTTTGCCAGCCCCAAGGCGCTGGGCCTGACAGTGGAAGAACTGATGTGGGAAACCGGCACGCTGGGCATTCCCGAATTCGGCACCAGCTTTGTTCGCGGCATGCTGATGGAAACCCGCCCCACCACCATGGAGGAGCTGGTACGTATCTCCGGCCTTTCCCACGGCACGGACGTTTGGCTGGGCAATGCGCAGGATATCATCAATTCCGGCAAGGCAAAGCTTGCGCAGTGCTTCTGCACGCGCGACGACATCATGAACTTCCTGATTTCCAAGGGCATGCAGGAAAAGATGAGCTTTGATATCATGGAATCCGTGCGTAAGGGCCGCGGCCTCAAACCGGAATGGGAGGAGGCCATGCAGGCGCACGATGTGCCGGACTGGGCCATCGAAAGCTGCCACAAGATCAAGTACATGTTCCCCCGCGGCCACGCCGTGGCCTATGTGACCAGCAGTCTGCGCGTGGCATGGTACAAGGTGCACCGTCCGCAGGCCTACTACGCCGCCTACTTTACCATCCGCGGCGACGGCTTCGACGCGGGCCGAATGCTTTTGAGCAAGGAAACGCTCCGCGACCTGATCATCGAATTCCAGAACCGCGAGGAAAAGATGAGCGTGCGTGAAAAACAGGAGGAAAACGCCTACCGCATGCTGCTCGAAATGCAGCTGCGCGGCATTCGCATGCTGCCGCTGGATCTGTACAAGTCCGATCTCAAGAATTTCCTGATTGAAGGCAACGACCTGCGCTGTCCGTTCACCTCTGTTTCGGGCTTCCCGGAAGCCGCCGCTCTGGGCATCATCAACAGCCGCGATCCCGAAAGACCCTATATCAGCGTGGAGGACCTCAAAGCCCGCGCTCATCTGGGCGACGGCGTGCTGGAAACGCTGCGTTCCCAGGGTGCGCTGGAAGGCCTGCCCGCTACCAGTCAGGTGGACCTGTTCTCGCTGATGATGTGACGGAGAAAAGTCCCATTCTCAGATGGTACGAATACTGAAAAAAGGATCCTGCAAAGCCGATCTGGCCTGCAGGATCCTTTTCATTTGTTGAAAAATGCTTTGGGAGGAGTCGGAAGGCCGCAGTCCTCCGACTCCTGGAGCTTTTTCGACGGTCTGAACCGGGATCAGAACGCCCAGTTGCCGTCGCGGAAGACGGGCACGATGCTGCCGTCCTCGCACACAGCGTCGATGCTCATATCGGCGGTGCCGATCATGAAGTCCACATGGATCATGGAATCGTTGATGCCCATTTCGTGGCATTCTTCCAGGGTGTACTTGCCATAGTCCTTGAGGGTGTCGATGTAGCCCGCGCCCAGCGCCAGATGGCAGGAGGCGTTTTCATCAAACAGGGTGTTGTAGAACAGAATGCCGCTGTTGCTGATGGGGCTGTCAAAGGGCACGAGGGCGCACTCGCCCAGATAGGCGGCGTTCTCGTCCATGGAGATCATCTGCTTAAGCAGCTCCTCGCCCTTTTCGGCCTTTACTTCCACGGCCTTGCCGCCCTCAAAGCGCACGGAGAAGTTCTCGATCAGCTGGCCCTGATAGGAAAGGGGCATGGAAGCATAAACGATGCCTTCCGCCTTGCCCTTCATGGGGGAGATGAACACTTCCTCGCTGGGAATGTTGGGGTTGAAGGTATGGCCGGTCAGGCTGGTATCGCAGCCGCCGCGGAACTCGCCCTGCGGGATCATGCCTACGGTAAAGTCGGTGCCGTTGGAGGCCTTGTAGCGCAGCTCGCGGATGTGCAGACCGTTCAGGTATTCGCAGCGGGCGGCCAGATCGGCGTTGTGGTCCTGCCATGCCTTGATGGGATCGTCATCCACACGGCTGCAGGAGAGGATGACTTCCCACATCTTTTCGATGGCGCGGGCGGGAGAGAGGTCCGGGAACACCTTTTTGGCCCATGCCTTGCCGGGCACGGCGGCGATGCACCACTGGTACTTGCCCTCCATCTGGTCGCGGTACTTTTTCATCACCTTGTAGCGGCCCTGACGGCCCTTGGCCATCTTTTGGCTGTTGATGCCCTTCAGACCGTCGGGATCTTCGCTGTCCAGATAGATGCGGCAGGGCAGCGTATCCACATAGTGCTGCATCTTTTCCTCTTCCCACTTTTCCACGGCGGAAAGCTTTTTCACGCTTTGGTGGCGCACATGCAGCTTGGTCAGCGGCTGGTAGGCCCAGTCCACGGTCACGGCGCCTGCGCCTGCGCGGTAGCATTCCTCCACCAGCATGCGCACAAAATCGGGCTGACCCAGATCGGCCACGATGACCACGTCCTGGCCTTTTTCAATGTTTACGCCTGCGCGGGCGATAAGCTTTGCATAGCTGCGCAAAACGGTTTTCTTCATATAATATGGAAACCTCCTTGAAGATATGGGATACTGTGTTTTGATTATACCCCCAACCCTCCGGCTTGGCAATACGGCATGGCAAAACAGGAAAAGAACAATATTTATACAAAGCACCCAAAACCTCTTGACATTCGGGCTTCCCGCTGGTAAAATAGCCGAAATCCAAAGATAAGAAAGGGTGGAACGAACGATGTTGGAGGATAACATTCGCACCGGTCTTACTTTTGACGATGTACTGCTGGTGCCCCGTGCCAGTAATGTGCTGCCCCGCGACGTGGATACTTCTGTTGAACTGATGCCCGGCATCAAGCTGAACATCCCCATGCTCTCCGCCGCTATGGATACCGTGACCGACGGCCGTCTGGCCATCGCCATGGCCCGTGAAGGCGGTCTGGGCATTATCCACAAGAACATGTCCATCGAAGAGCAGGCCACGCAGGTGGACAAGGTGAAGCGCAGCGAGCACGGCGTGATCACCGACCCGTTCTACCTCTCTCCTGATCATCTCATCCGTGACGCCGAAGCGCTCATGGGCAAGTACCGCATTTCCGGCGTGCCCATCACCCGCGGCAAGAAGCTGGTAGGCATCCTGACCAACCGCGACCTGCGCTTTGAAACCGATGAGACCCGCCGCATCGAGGAGGTTATGACCTCCAAGAACCTGATCACCGCGCCCGTGGGCACCACTTTGGAGGAGGCCAAGGCCATCCTCGCCGCCCACCGCATCGAAAAGCTCCCCATCGTGAATGATGATTTTGAGCTGTGCGGTCTGATCACCATCAAGGACATCGAAAAGGCCACCAAGTACCCCAACTCCGCCAAGGACGGCAAGGGCCGTCTGCTGTGCGGCGCGGCCATCGGCATCACCAAGGACGCCATGTACCGCGTTGAGGCGCTGGTGAAGGCCAAGGTCGACCTGGTCTCCCTCGACTCTGCGCACGGCCACAACACCGGCGTTATTGAAAAGGTCAAGGAGATCCGCGCTGCCTACCCCAACCTGCCCATCATCGCCGGCAACGTTGCCACCGCCGCTGCCACCCGCGACCTCATTGAGGCCGGCGCAAGCTGCGTGAAGGTCGGCATCGGCCCCGGTTCCATCTGCACCACCCGTGTGGTCGCCGGCATCGGCGTGCCCCAGCTGACCGCTGTGGCCGACTGTGCCAAGGAAGCCGACAAGTATGGCATCAAGGTCATCGCTGACGGCGGCATCAAGTATTCCGGCGACATCCCCAAGGCCATCGGCGCCGGCGCTTCCGCCGTTATGCTGGGCAGCCTGCTGGCCGGCGTGGAGGAAAGCCCCGGAGCTGTGGAAATCTATCAGGGCCGTTCCTTCAAGGTATACCGCGGCATGGGCTCCATGGGCGCTATGGAACAGGCTCAGGGCTCCAGCGACCGCTACTTCCAGGAGAAGAACAAGAAGCTGGTTCCCGAAGGCGTGGAAGGCCGCGTTCCCTACAAGGGCGTGCTGGCTGACACCGTTTACCAGCTGCTGGGCGGCCTGCGCGCCAGCATGGGCTACTGCGGCACCCCCGATATCGAGACCCTGCGCAAAGAAGCCGAGTTCATCCGAATCACCGGCGCCGGTCTGCAGGAGAGCCATCCCCACGATATCCAGATCACCAAGGAAAGCCCCAACTACTCCCGCATGGACTAATCAGGGACGCCTGCGGCGGACGAATGTTTTGAAACATTGTCCGGGCAGCCTTCCCTCTTCCCCCGTTCCGCGCTTTGCGCGGGGCGGGGGTTTCTTTTTTGACGGAGTTTGCGTGCTCAATTTATTTGCCTGCTGTTTGTCAAGGGCGGCGGTCTTGCTTAGGAACCGATGCGTTCCGGCACGGGCGGGCGATTCATGAATCGCCCCTACGGAGGAGGCGGCTTGCTGCTATCTCCCCGGGGTCCGGGGCCGCAGCCCCGGCGCTGGAAGGGGGCAAGGGAGTCCAGAGGACTTGAGGGACCGATGCGGGGTCCCCAAGCCTTCGGCTTTTTCATTGTCCCGGTACCATTCGCCCACCGCAGGTGCCTTTGGCCCTAGCGGAGCGGGCCGCTTTGCCCACTCATCAAGCAAAGGTACGCGTACCATACGCACCCCTGAAGCTGCTTGCAGCGTCCCCACCTCATCAGTCACCTTCGGTGACAGCTTCCCCTCAAGGGGAAGCGTGCGGAGGGGCTGCGTGCCATACGCAACCCTAAAGCAGCTTGCATCGTCCCTACCTCATATCAAGGGCGGCGTTCATACAAAGAAACCAATGCGTTCCGGCGCGAACGGGCGATTCGTGAATCACCCCTACAATACAAACAGGGTCTGCCGCTCCCACCCCGGGGTCCAGGGGCCGAAGCCCCT
>JAFYQB010000128.1 GCA_017547285.1 Clostridia bacterium | reverse complement strand
TCGCAGACGTTACTGCCGTAACGTCTGCTCGTTTCGGTTGACTCCTCCGGTTTGCTAACGGCTACGCCGTTGTGCCCACTGGGCACCCGCTCACCTCCGTCCCCTCCGACTCTTGTTCCGAAGCTGACGACATGTGCGTCAACTTCGGAAGCCTTGCGCAGCAAGGCTTTCCTTACACCGTTTGCCGCCCGGCGAGCCGTCAGGCGAGTAGGCAAACGGTGCTATCTTCGGCGGAAAAGATCGCGTCAGCGAGCTTTTTCGACGGCCTGAAACGAACGGCAAAAACCGTTCGTTTTTTTTGATTATCGCACAACAGGCAGACGCACCGTAAACATCGTTGCCTGCGGGTTGCTGTGCACCTCGACCTGTCCGTTATGCAGCTCGACCACTTTTTTCACAATGGAAAGGCCAATGCCCGTTCCCTCCGCCGCACGGGAGGGATCGCCCTGCCAGAACTTATCAAACAGGCGTTTCTGCTGTTCCGGCGCAATCTGCGGGCCATGATTGATGACGGATACGTCCTGCCATTGACCGCGCCGCGCCAGGCGCACTTCCAGATCCGCACCTTCGGGCGAAAACTTGATGGCGTTATCCAGCAGGTTGACCCACACTTCTTTCAAAAGCTCCTCGTCGCCCGTAATCATGCATTCCGGAAAATCCGCCAGTACATTCAGATTTTTGCTGTCCCATTTCTTTTCCATAAGCAGAATGCAGCGGCGCAGCTGCTCCGACAGGTTGAATTCCTGCCTGTTGGCCAGAATGGTCTGTTTTTCGATCTTGGTCAGATTGAGCACATTGGTGGCCATGTTGGCAAGACGGGTGGATTCATCCACAATGATCCCCACGTATTCCTGCCGCTGGTTTTCGGTCAGATCGGGGCGCTGCAGGATTTTGGCAAAGCCGCGGATGGATACGATGGGCGTTTTGAACTCATGCGAAAAGTTGTTGACAAAGTCAGAACGCAGCATTTCGGTATTTTCCAGCTCGCTTGCCAGCGAATTAAATGCATCGCCCACTTCCTTCATGGCCGACATTTCGCGGAATTCCATTCGTTCTTCAAAATGCCCGTTGGCCAGCCGCGTCATGCCGCGGATCAGCTTTTTGACCGGCAGCAGCGGGAACTGAATCGTTACCGCGGTGATAAAGCCGCCAAGCGCAACACTGGCCGCCGCACAGATGAGCACAATAACCAGCCGGCCATAGGTGATATCGGCGATACGCGTTCTTTCCAAAAGAATCTCGATGCCGCTGAAGACAAGGATCGTTACCAGCAGGATTACAAACACGCACAGCGTAAAACCCCAGCGCAGGGTTTTCAGACTGGGCTCCCAGTTCCAGTCCGGCTTGTTTTGCAGAATGGGCACGTGCTTTTTTTTCATACTCGTTTCACCGCCTTGTAGCCAAGTCCGCGCACGGAAACGATCTCAAATTCCGTCCAGTTTTCAAACCGCTTTCGCAGTCTGCCAACATGCACGGTTACGGTCTCCCAGCCGGTTTCACTCTCTGCGCCCCAGATATCGTCCATCAGTTCAATACGGGTGAAAATTTTGCCGGGTTGGGAAAGCATTTTGAACAGCAGCTGAAACTCCTTTTGAGGCAGCGTATGCACTTCTCCGCCGCGCAGCACGGTAAAGGAATCATAGTCCAGCGTTACGCCGCCAATCTGCATTTTGCGTTCGCTGGCGATGCGGGACATTTTGAGCAGGTTTTTGATGCGAAGGATCAGCTCCTCCTCATCTACCGGCTTGGTCATAAAATCGTTGATGCCCAGCCGGTAGCCCTTCTTGCGATCCTCCGGCAGCTGCTTGGCGGATACCATCAGAACAGGCAGTTCTGCGTTCGTGCTGCGCAGCTCCTGCGTAAACTGATAGCCGTCCATTTTGGGCATCATAATATCCAGCACAACCAGATCAATGTGTTCCTTTTCCATCACATCCAGCGCTTCCTCGCCGTTGGCGGCAAGGGATACGGTGTAATGCTCCGCTTCCAGAAAGGCACGCATGAACAGGCGCGTGCTGCGGTCATCATCCACCACCAGAATATGAAACATGGTTTTCACCTCAGCAAAAAGCGTGTTTATCCCATTCTCTTTTTATTCGCCCAGGCATTCGATCAGGAAAAGCATCGCCAGCGCCTGGCCGTAGGGCATGGGTTTGATTTCAATTTGTTTGTAGAATTCCTTTGTTTCGCGGCCCATGGGCGTGCCGTAGGATACCTGCTGCACCACGCCGTCGTCCCCGATGTAATCCAGAATGGGTTCCAGCGCATCCCAGGCTGCCTGCTCGCAGTCCTCCGAAAGCAATCCCATGCGTACGCCGCGCAGAATGCCGTAGCCAAAACCGCAGGTGGCGCTGGATTCCACATAGGAACCGGGATCATCGATCAGCGTATGCCACATACCGTTTTCGTTCTGGTACTGCAGCAGGGTGGCGACCTGACGCTGCAATACATAGGTGAGCTGTTCCTCCACCGCCTCGTCGCATTCCACCATCTGCAAAAATTCGGGAATGGCGATGGTCACCCAGCAGTTGCCGCGGCCCCAGAACGCGCCCGCAAAGTTGTGGCAGCCGTTAAACGTCCACCCATGATACCACAGACCGGTCTGTTCATCAGCCAGATAGCAGGCGTGCAGCAGGAACTGCCGCTGCGCCTCGTCAATGTATTCGCGTTTGTTTTCAATGCGGCCCATGTTTGCCAGGAACAGAACCGTCATGAACAGCGTGTCATCCCACAATTCCTGATCGTTGAGGGTGTCGCTGGTCATGTGCTGAAACCCGCCCTCCTGTGTGCGCGGGAAGCGTTCCATAATCCATTTTGCCGTTTCTCGGCAGGGCGCCAGGTATTTTTCATCCTGCAGATATTCGCCCACATAGCTCATGGTCAGGAAGGGCGTGATGGTGTTTACATTCAGCGCAGGAAAGCCGATTTCCAGCTGGGCGTCATAGAAACGGGTCAGAACATCCAGATACTTCTTTTCTTGTGTGCGGTCAAACAGTTTCCACAGGCCGTAGAGTCCCACGCCCTGCGTCCACTCCCAGTGCTGATAACGCCGGATATCATCGCCCGCCAGATTCTTTTCCTGCATGTTTTTCAAAAAGATTTCATCATCCTCATACAGGATGGGCGTGAATGCCTCGATCAGGCAGTTCAATTTTTCAGAAATTTCAGTTTTGCAAGCGTCCGTATACATAGTCTGCCTCTGTTTCTTTCATGGGTTCCGGCAGCGACTGCCGTTGATATCACGATACCCTTTTTCTTCAGCTGCGTCAACCTTCTGTTTGATTATTTTCGTTTTCCGCTTGCAAAGACCGTTGGATTTTGCGTAAAATAGGGGTATATTGGTGCAATTTTGCTAGTGCAGGAGGTCGGCCAGCATGAAAACCATTTCAAACGGCATTTATCCCGTGATGATCACCCCCTATACAGCGGACAACCGTCTCGATCTGGAAGCGGTGGACCGTATGGTGGAATTTTACGCGCAGGCCGGCTGTCACGGCCTGTTTGCAGTGTGTCAATCCAGCGAAATGTTCTATCTGACGGAGGACGAGCGCTCTGCGCTGGCGGAACGCGTGGTGAAAGCATCCGCAGGGCGCATGAACGTGGTGGCTTCCGGCCACATTTCGGAAAGCATTGAGGATCAGATCCGCGAGCTGGGCCGCATTGCCGCTACGGGCGTGGATGGCGTGGTGATGGTTTCCAACCGTCTGGCCAAAGCGGACGAAAGCGATGAGATTTTCATTGCCAACATGAACCGCATTCTGGACGCGCTGCCGGGGGTAACCTTCGGCATGTACGAATGTCCCTACCCCTACAAGCGGCTTCTGAGCGATACCGTGCTGGAAGCCATGGCCGCTTCCGGACGCTTTGCATTTATTAAGGATACCTGCTGTGATGCAGACCTGATCGCCCATCGCATTGCGCTTTTGAACGGCCGTATCCAGCTGTTCAACGCCAACTGTGCCACCCTGCTGGATACGCTCAAAAGCGGCGCGGCGGGTTTCAGCGGCATCATGGCCAATTATCACCCCGATCTGCTGGTATGGCTGTATGAAAACTGGTGCAAACAGCCTCAAAAGGCGCAGGAGCTGATGGCCGCGCTGTCCGTGCTGTCCGGCACGGAACGGGCGTGCTATCCCGTGTGCTGCAAGTACCACATGGGGCTGGTGGGCGTGCCGATGGAGATTCTCAGCCGCAGCCGCGACGCCGCCGGTTTTGACGCGCTGGGCCGCCGTGAAATGCGCGATCTTGTGACGGTGGAGCAGCTTTTGCGCAGATGGATTTTCAACTGAATGCCAGAAATTTTTCCGAACGTTCGGCAGCAAAAAGACTGGCAATATTCAGAAAAGTATGATATACTGTGGCGGTATTTTTGACCGAACAACCGGAGGGAACCGACCGTGGAACGCATTAAACGCAACGACCGTCTGGCGGCGCTGAGCAAGCTGCTGAGTGCATCGCCCAACAAACTTTTTACTCTTTCCCGTTTTTGCGACCTGTTCGGGGCGGCCAAATCCACCCTGAGCGAAGATATTGATATTCTGTGTGATGTTTACAAGCGTTTTGGCCTTGGCAAGCTGGACACCGTAACCGGCGCATCCGGCGGCGTGCGCTATCGCCCCTGCATGGAGCGCGGCGAAGCCGTGGCCTTTTTGCAGGAGTTGTGCAAGGAGCTGGAAACGCCGAACCGCCTTTTGCCCGGCGGCTTCCTGTACCTGAGCGATATTCTGAGCATGCCGGATATTGTGCGCCAGATGGGCGTAATCATTGCCGGGCAGTTTTACGATGAAGCGCCTGATTTTGTTCTGACCATGGAAACCAAGGGCATTCCCGTTGCGCTCATGACCGCCCAATCGATGGGCGTGCCGCTGGTGATCGCCCGCCGTTCCAGCAAGGTGTACGAAGGCTCCGCCGTGAACATCAACTATGTAAGCGGCTCCGCCGGACACATCGAAACCATGAGTCTCAGCCGCCGTGCGGTCAAGGAAGGTCAGCGCTGCCTGATCGTGGATGATTTCCTCAAGGCCGGCGGCACTGCCAAGGGCATGATCGACCTGATGAGCGAGTTCAACGTGGAAGTGGTGGGTACCGCCTTTGTTATGGCCACTGCTCATAACGCCAACCGCGTGATTCACGGTGAAAAGGCCCTCATGATCATGGAAGAACCCGCGGGCGGCAAGCTGAACATTCATCCGGCCGACTGGCTCTAACCCAAGGGCTTCGCCCCTGACCCGTGGACTGACCGCGCTATGTGCGATCAGTACACGGGTTCTTTTTGTTTGCAGCAGCGAAGACCGCCCGAAAAAACAGCCTGCATTCCATCAAACGGAATGCAGGCTGTTTTGGGGTTGACCGTACCATCGGCAACACGCCCGCCGCCTGTGAAACAGGCGGCGGTACCGGGATTCCAAAGGGGCTTGCTCCTTTAGCAGGGTGCAGGGGCGGAGCCCTGCCCGCCGGAGGCCTCGTCCTTCAGCTTCGTGATCTCGTCATGTACTTTGGTCATGATATAGATGCTGGTTTCCAGCGCCTGTTCGGCGTCCAAGCGTGGCTGGTTGAGAACCAGTTCCGGCACCTTACCTACATTGAAGCGCAGGCGTTTATCCGTGCGGGTCACAGCTTCAAAGAGCAGACCGGGATCGGGAATGAATTTCTCATCCATGCGCATGTGTACACCATCAGGGCGCAGGAAGAGATGGCTGATGCCCAGCTTGCGGGTCACGCCGCGCAGCTGCGCAATGTGCATGAGGTTCACGACCGGCTGCGGGATATCGCCGAAACGGTCGATCAGTTCTTCCTCGATGTCCAACCGTCCGGCGGAATCCTGGATCATGGCGATGCGCTTGTAGATCTCTACGCGCAGCTTTTCCTGAGAAACGTAGCTTTCCGGCAAAAACGCATCCACGCGCAGCTCCACGCGGGTGTCCAGCTCGGGGGTTGTTTCGATGCCCTGCACCTCCCCCACGGCCTGCTCGATGAGCTTGACGTACATATCATAGCCCACCGTGGTCAGGTGACCGCTCTGCTGCGGGCCAAGCACATCGCCCGCGCCGCGGATCTCCAGATCGCGCATGGCGATTCGGTATCCCGCGCCGAACTCTGTGAACTCGCGGATGGCGGACAAACGCTGCTCGGCGGTTTCGGAAAGCATTCTGCCGCCGCGCACGGTGAAATAAGCATAGGCCTGACGGTTGCTGCGGCCCACGCGGCCGCGGATCTGGTACAGCTGGCTGAGGCCGAAGCGGTCGGCGTCAAACACGATCAGCGTGTTGGCGTCCGGCACATCCAGACCGCTCTCTACAATGGTGGTGCAGAGCAGCACATCGTACGCGCCTGCATAGAAGTCCAGCATCACGTCTTCCAGCGCGCTTTCCTTCATCTGCCCGTGCGCAATGCCGATGCGCGCATCCGGCACAAGGGTTTTGATGCGGTCATGCATCTGCTCGATGGAGCGCACACGGTTGTACAGGAAGTACACCTGACCTCCGCGCGCCATTTCGCGGCGGATGGCTTCACGGATGACCGCGTCGGAGTATTCCATCACATAGGTTTTGACAGGCAGGCGTTCTTCCGGAGGGGTTTCCAGAATGCTCATGTCGCGGATGCCCACCATGCTCATGTGCAGCGTGCGGGGAATGGGCGTGGCGGACAGGGTCAGCACATCCACACGCGTTTTCATGTGCTGGATGGATTCCTTGTGATTCACGCCGAAGCGCTGTTCCTCGTCCACGATCAGCAATCCAAGGTCCTTGAACTGCACGTTTTTATTGAGCAAACGATGCGTGCCGACCACCAGATCCAATTCGCCTTCTTTGAGCTTTTCGCAGATGGCCTGCTGCTCCTTGGCCGAACGGAAGCGGCAGAGCATATCAAACTTGACCGGGAAACCGGCAAAACGCTTTTTGATGGTGTTGAAATGCTGCTGCACCAGGATGGTGGTGGGCGCGAGGATAGCCACCTGCTTGCCCTCCACCACCGCTTTGAAAGCGGCGCGAAGGGCCACTTCGGTTTTGCCGTAGCCCACGTCGCCGCAGAGCAGGCGGTCCATGTTGCGGCTGGATTCCATATCCGCTTCAATCTGCGCTACGCTCTTCTGCTGATCCTCCGTCAGTTCATAAGGGAACATATCCTCAAATTCCTGCTGCCACGGATTTTCGTGGCTGAAGGCATAACCGGTGTTCTGTGCGCGTTTGGCGTACAGCTCTGCCAGGTCGAAGGCCAGTTTTTTAATGCTGGCTTTGACTTTGCTCTTCTGCCGTTCCCATTCCTGACCGCCCAGACGGTTGAGTTTGGGCAGGCTGTGCTCCGCGCCGATGAACTTGGTCACACGGTCAAACTGGTCGGCAGGCACATAGAGCTTGTCGCTGCCTGCGTACTGAATCAGCAGGTAGTCGCGCTTGGCGCCGTCATTGTCCAGCTGCACAACGCCCTTGTACAGGCCAACGCCGTGCAGATCGTGCACTACGTAGTCGCCGGTCTTGAGGTCGGTAAAGCTGGCGATGCGCTCGCCCGCGTTCTGCTTTTTCTTGGCGCGCTGATAGGCGGTACCGTAGATATCGGTATCGCTGAGCACCACCAGCCTGGCTTCGGGATGAATAAAACCCTTGCCATAAGCCACGGGCAGAAGCACCACTTCGCGCACGATCAGGTTGCCGTCCAGCGTTTCGGTGTACACGCTGGGCACGCCCTGTTCCATCAAGGCTTTCTGCAAACGCCTGCCGCGCGCTTCGCCGCCGGTGAGCAGCACAATGGCATAACCGGCTTCCTTCCATTTGTCGATGTCCTGCCTGAGCGGTTCCAGACGGCTCTGATAGGGCATGGGCGGCTTTGCGCCGAAGGAAACGGTGTCCCCGGGCGCAAGACGGCCAAAGGTGGCGATGATATCCGAAAGGGTGATGCTCGGAGCCCTGCGCCAGTCGGAAAGCAGATCATCGTAGGTAAAGCGCAGGGTCTGCTGTGCATCAAAGGCATCTCCGCGCAGGCGGGCGTCCTCGTACGCTTCGGCAAAATTTGCATCCGCCGTGCGGATGCGGCCCTGATACTGGTCGGGACGGTCCAGAAGGATGATCGGATCATGCAGATAGTCCGTGACCGTCACTGTATCTTCGCACAGCACGTTCATCCACATGGTCGCCGTACGGATGGTGTGACCCGCGCGGATGCGCTCCACATCATCCATGTGGCGCTTCCAGTTCAGATCCTCTTCTTTTTCCGTTTTCTTTTCCGGCAGCTTGGCGGATTTTCCTTCCTTGAGCAGGTCCTCCGTCAGTTCCAGCGCGTCCAGTTCACTCAGAAAATCATCCAGCGAGGGCAGACCTTCCTCTTCCGTGTCAGTCACGGCGGGCACGCTGCGGCCATCGTCCTCCTGCTGTTCCATGGCCTGTCCTACGCCCTTTTCCAGCGCGGCCTTCAGCTTTTCGGCGGCGGCCTCGCTGTTCTGAATCAGGCACTCGGTAGCCGGAGACAGGCGGATGGACTTGACGCGGGCGATGCTGCGCTGGCTGATGCAGTCAAAGCGGCGCAGGCTGTCCACCTCGTCATCAAAAAACTCGATACGCACCGCATCCGGCGCATTGGCCGGAAACACGTCCAGAATGGAACCGCGCATGGCGCACTGGCCCTGACCTTCCACCATGGGCACGCGCTCGTAGCCGTTTTCCATGAGCTTTTTGATCAGTTCATCCGGCGCGTGGCGTTCGCCTTCGGCAATGGTCATAACGGCTTTTCTGAAACGCTGCGCAGGCGCACAGCGGTCCAAAAGTGCATCCAGGCTGGCGCACAGCACGCGCACCTTGTTCTGCACCAGCTGATCCAGCACGTTCAACCGCTGCCAGGTGCTTTCACGGCTCATGGCGGCGCGGCTGAACTGCACGTCGCGTGCGGGCAGCACGGCACTGCCGCCGCCCACAAGGCGGTCGATATCCTGCGACTGTTTCTGCGCTGTGAGCTCGCTGGCGGACACCAGCAGTACGGGACGGCCCGTCCTGTGCGCCAGCGCAGCGGCAAAGAAAGGGCGTTCGCCTTCTGCAATTTCAGAAAGCGCCGTACAGTCGCCCGCGTTCAGGCGGCTGAGCAGTTTTTGCCACTGCGGCAGGTCATAATAGGCGGTAAACAGGCCTTCGTTCATTCGGCGGCTCCTTCTTCGGGCTTGGGCGGTTCGGGCTTCTTTTTCTTTTCCTTCTTGGTATTATAGGTACGCATGGCGCTGTCGATACCATTCTGGATGTAATCCACAATCGCGTCGGCTGCCAGCGCGAACGCTTTGTCAGCTGCTTCCTGTTCTTCGCCAATGTAGTGCCCCAGCACCCAGTCGGCCAATTCGTAGCCTTCGCGCTTCTGGCCTACACCCACGCGCAGACGGGGGAAATTTTCATACCCCAAAAGACCCACGATGGAGCGCATGCCGTTGTGCGTGCCTGCGCTGCCGTTTTTGCGAATGCGGATGTGGCCCTGCGGGATGTCGATATCATCATACACCACCATCAGGTTTTCCGGCGGAATTTTGAAGTAGTTGGCAAGGGGCATGACCGCCTCGCCGCTCAGGTTCATATAGGTCTGCGGCATGGCCAGAATCACCTTCTGCCCGCCAACAAAGCATTCGCCGATCAGCGCGTTATCGCGTTCGCGGCTGATGGATGCATTCAGCTTTCTGCTCAGCGCCTCCAGTACATCAAAGCCCACATTATGGCGCGTATGCGCATATTTGCTGCCGGGATTGCCCAGCCCTACGATCAGATACATATCTTTCTCCTTTTCACACGGTTCGGTGTACGCAAACAGGGCGAGGATGGAAAGCACCCACCCCCGCTTGCAACGTTTGCATTATAACATATTTTGATACAGCCTTGCAATCACCTGTTCCACGGCTTCATGCCCCAGTTCCACGTCCTGCACGTCCGGCACGCGGGAAATCGCGCCGAAGATCTGCTGTGCCGTGGTCTGACTGGCGTCGTAGCGGTACAGGTGACGGCCATCCTCTCTGCCAAGATAAACGGCCCCCTCCAGCGCAGGCGCTTCGCCCGGCACGATCAGCTTGATGATGCGGTTGTCGCCCGCCATCTGCACCAGCTGGTCGTATTTGCCGTCAAAAGCAAGGCTGCCGCCGGACAGCAGCAGGATGCGGTTGGCCATCTCGGTCAAATCATCCATGTCATGGCTGGTGACCAGAATGGTGACCTGCTTTTCGCGGTTGATCTTTTTCAGAAACTCGATCATCTGCCGCTTTGCCAGCACATCCAGTCCGAGGGTCGGTTCGTCCAGAAGCACCAGTTCGGGATCGTGCAAAAGCGTGAGCGCCAGGTTGGCGCGCATGCGCTGGCCGAGCGAAAGCTCTCGGGCAAAGCTGTTCCAGAAGTCGTCTATCCCCAGCAGTTCCTTCATTTCGGCAGAAATGCGGTCATAGGTTGCGTCGTCGATATCCCACACTGCCTTCTTCCATTCAAAGCTGGCCCGCACGGGATGATCCCACCACAATTCGCTGCGGTTGCCGAACAGGATGCCGGTTCGGCGCATCACAGGAATGCGACTGGCACATGGCTCCATGCCAAACAAGCGCACTTCACCCTGCTGAGGCTTGAGCATGCCGCTGAGCAGCTTGAACGTGGTGGATTTACCAGCCCCGTTTGGGCCGGCATATGCCGCAAACTCGCCTTTGCGCAGGGTAAAGCTTACATCATTCAAGGCATACACGCGGTGGTTTTCTCTTTTGAACAGCGATACGGGGCGCTTCTGATCAAAATATTTGGTGACATGAGAAAGCTCAACAACGGTGTCCCATGTCTTTGTAGCGTTGACAGCTGTATTGCTCATAATGCTTGAGTCCTTTCTGAAACAGGATCACAGCGGCGGTCACAAACACGCCCGCCACGATGAAGGGAAGGGTGATCTCGACATGAATGCCCAGGTCGCGCAGGAGGGCGAGAGCGGGAAGGTAGGCCAGCAGACCAATGGGAAGCACGGTGTGAAAAACAGCCATTAGCCACGAGGGCAGCCCGAACAGCGGGAAACGCGCCACCTGTGTATTCATATCAAGGATGGTGGAGGAGATCTCCTCACATGCTACAGGGTACCAGAACGCCAGCGAACCATACATGGCGCTTTGAGCAAGACGCAGGACGATATGAATCAAAATGTAATAACAGAGCATCAACACCCACAAAGGGCTGAGTGCGATGTGCAGCCTTGATACGGCGGTTACCGTCAGCACGATGCCCAGAATCAGCCCAAAGCTGCCAGAAAACGGCATGAATCCTTCGGTCAGCAGCTGCATCCACAGCGGTCTAGGCTGGATGAGCATATGATCCACCTGTCCGCGCCCGATTCTGCGGCTGATGTGAGCAATGTTGTAATTGCCGAAAATCATCCAGGCAACGCCGTGCGCCAGTTCATAAAACCCCAAGAGGAACAGCACTTCATCCGCACTCAAGCCGCCCACGCCGCCAAAACGTACAGCCAGCAGCAAAACGCCTGCCATCGAAGATAGCGTTTGCAGCGATTCCGACACCAGTATGATGATGGTATTCGTCCAGTCCTGAATCAGCCATTTCAGGTCCATCACGGCATACAGCCTGTACAGCCGGAAAATGCTCCGGATGTTATCCGCCATAGGACACCATCCTTTCTCTGGAAGCGGCAAAGCAATACACGGCCAGCGGCCACAGGATCATGTTCCACAAAATCTGCACAGGGATCAGCACTGTCGGATCGCCCAGCCCAGTATAAACAGCCAGCGGCGCACCTGCCAGCGTTCCCAGCGGAGAAAGCTGCAGCCAGCCGCCAATCCCCCACGGCAGTGCGGCAAAAGGAATCAGCGAGCCTGTGAACAACGCTGTCAGCGCCTCACGCAGGCAGTGCACGCACCACTCCAGATTGTGCATGCGAATGAGCAGGCACGCAAACAGGTAATCCACCGCAAAGCCCTGCAAAACCGCCAGCGGCAGCGAAACAAGGAACCACGGACTGGCCGGGTGCAGATCCACGCCGCAAAGCAGCGAAACGGCCAGTACCGGTACAGACAGACACAGCAGCCGCATCGCCCACCCGCCGACGGTGTGCGCCGTCAGCTGCATGAACACGCCCGCCGGACGCTGATAGAGTCCCAGCATGGTGCCATCGTGCAGCCAGCCGGAGGCCGGCGTGCGCACATTCAGCATGGGCGAAAGCGCGGTGGACAGAATGGTGTACACATAGAGCTGATTGAGCGTCATGCCCTCGGTGGGTACGCCCTGCATGAACAGCGAACGCCAGATCATGATAAGCGCACCCAGCACTGCCGCCTGCATCACATATTGCCCCACCAGATAGATCAGGCCGAAATACGTTTGCTCCTTCAGACAGAGCTTCATGGTGGCAAGGCTTGCCCGGATGGTCTTTTTCAAATGAATCTTCCTTTCGGATCAACAAAAATCAGCGCCCCTTCTTCGGTGACGCTGACAAAAGGATATCATCTTTTTTCAGGTTCTTTAGAAGGCTCGAATGCCAAAGCGGCAAGAATCACAAAGAACGGCGCATACAGGAACAGATAGCGCGGCCACACTTCAAACAGCAGCAGATATGCCGTCAGACCGATCAGCGTAAGGCCGATCAGCGCAGCGACCGGTCGTTTCCAATGACGGAACGCCCCCACCGCGCAGAGCGCCAGCACGCCCAGCCACAGGCATTGCGCTGCCGCCTGGCAAATGGGCATCAGATCGCCGTTTTTGAGGTAGAAACGGCGCAAAAACTGGCTGAGACCATCCGTCCGTTCGGGCACATCCAGCGCCAGCACGCTGCTGTGCGAAGCAAAACTGCCGTCCGCATAGGCCTTGTAGGCCTTTACCGTCAGAAAACGGATGTTTTCGCCCAAAGACCGTTCCCCCACGCGCTCCCATGCGCGCTGCAAATTGGCCTTCTGCCGCTCTTCCAGCGTGGGGAAGGAACTGGAAAAATCCACGTCCGCCTGAGAATGTCCGCCGTAGGTTGCGCCGTTCATGCCCAGCATCAGGTAATGGGTCATGCTCAGCTGAGCTTCCGGTTTGTCGCTTCCGGTCATGTAAACGGTGGATGTTTTCTGGTAAGTCAGCCCTGGAGCCGCTCCCAGCGCAACCGCAGCAGCCAGCGCAGCGGCGCGCTTCCACCAGTCTTTTCCAACCTTTTCAGCAAGGAAACCGCACACGCCAAGGCCGACCAGCGCAATGAACACGATCAGCACCGTTGGTTTGATGCTCGCGCCAAAGAAGCACAGAAGCGAAATCAAAAACCATTTCAGAACCGGTTTTCGGATGTGCAGGAACACAAACAGCGCCAGAACCGGGAAGGGAATGGAGAACGTATCCGTATAGGGATACAGAATATAGGGCGAAAGCGCGATCCAGCCAATGGAAACCCACAGCGCAAACGCGCGGGCGACCGGATGGCTGGTGAGCTTGCGTACACACAGCACGCCCGCAAACGCGCTCAGGTTGAGCAGCACCGCATCGATATACGGCAGCACCACGTACGGCACCGCCAGCCCCATTTTCACCGCTGCCCACAGAGGAATGGCCAGCAGCACCGTCAGCGGGGCGTTGTTGGGGCACAGTTCAAAATACTCCGGCATGGACAGCGGAAGCCCCCGGGCAATCTCCTCCGCCGCCGTGTGCGACGCGCCGGGATCCCACCCCAGATGGAACCAGCAGCTGCGCGCGATCACAAACTGCAGGATGAGCACAAGGCCGAACAGAACCGCCAGCTGCCAGACCGGCCGCTCCTGTTTGCACTGCGCATGCCGGCTGAAATACAGCAATAGCGCCGCAGCGGCAAGACCTGCGCTTCCCGCGATCAGGCTGGAAACCGGCGACTGGTTCTGATAGGCAAAGGACAGCGTTTTTTCGCCGAACATTACCAACAGCAGCAGGCCAACGAGCATCATTCCCGCCGCCGCGCTGACCGCCTGCGGGATCACGCCAAACCATTGACGGATTTTTTTCAATCGGTTCATCCCCTTTGTACGCTTGCAGATAGTAAAAAAAGCGGCGATGCCGCTTTTGGGGTCAATGATAAGCTGTCGGTGCGGTCGTAAGCCGAGTTCTGTCGTTGGACGATCATCTATCTTGGCCGCGTGTTGCCATACGGTCGTAGCGATCTCTTTAGAAGCACGACGGGCAGCCGTATCGCTTCTGTTCGGATCTTGCATCGGGTGGGGTTTACAGCGCGCAGCTGTCACCAGTGCGCGGGTGAGCTCTTACCTCGCCTTTCCATCCTTACTCCATGCTTGCGCATGGGGCGGTTTCTTTCTGTTGCACTTTCCTTGGAGTTGCCTCCACCGGCCGTTAGCCGGCACCCTGCCCTGTGATGCCCGGACTTTCCTCACAGCAAAAGCTGCGCGATCGCCTGGCCGCCCGACAGCCTATTAAGGGTAGCATTTTTGCGGTTTTCTGTCAAGCATCCGCCCGCGGAAACACACGCCTCGTCCAGGTAAAAAGCTTCTTTTCCATACCATCGCACAGGGCGGATATTTTGAGCGCGGCAAACAGTCTGGTGCGCAGCCACTCCATCAGCAGGCAAACGCCGTATACGCCCGCCCAGCAGGCAAACAGTCCGCCAAGCATCATCACGGGGTTCAGACCAGCCAACCCCGTCAACCGCATTTTGATCAGATGCTCACGCACCAACGGGTTGTCGTGGAGCAGGTAAACGCCGAAGGTGAGCGGCGAAAGCGCCAGAGCTGCCTTGCTCACCCATCCGGGCCATTCCCGACCGGCAAAAACGGCAAACAGCGCCATACTGCACGCCAGCACCGTGGGCGAAGTATACTGCAGCAGCCATTCCCCCAGCCATTTGGCATTCGCGCTCAGCGCAGCCAGCCGGAAGCCCCACCCCAGCAGAATGCAGCCCATGATGACTGCACACGATTTTACACGTCCGCCGAAGCGCGGAATGCCGTGCAGGCGCATGGCGCCGCCAAACAGATACATCACCGTCAGCCACACCGGATGATAGCCGCCGTTCAGCTGAAAGCGGTCCGTCAGCATGAACGTTGGCAGAATGCTGAACAGCATGGTCAGCGCCAGCATCATCAGCCCGGTTTGCCTTTTGCTGAGCGTATGCAGCAGCTGATTCAGGAAAGGGCTCAGACAGAACACCACAAAATAGCAGGTAAAATACCAGTACTGATCATGGCTGACCGGAGTGATCGCACTGAACAAATGCAGCGGATGCAGTACCCCGCCCATCAGTGGCAGACACAATGCGGCCAGTATGCCATAAAACGCTGCCTGCAGCCAAAGGACGATCAGCCGCGAAGGACGAAAACGGGAGGAGACCAGCACATAACCCGAAATCAGCGCATACACATTCACCGCACAGCGCGTGGCGGCATTGAACAGATGGATGGTTAACCCGCTGGCTGAAAATTCCGGAAAAGCCGTTGTAAGTCCCCCATGCAGCATCAAATGATGCAAAACAATCAGCCCCATGGCAAGTACACGAAGCAGATCAATGCCAGCATCACGTTTTTTGATATTCGTCAAAAGGCATCACCCATTCTTTTGCAGTGGTATGCTTCCATTATAATCAAATTACCCTCATAGTCAAATGCCCTTGCCATCCGCAAAGGGATTGTGGCAAAATAGATGCAGACAGAAAAAAGCCTCATGCTCGTCAAGCGTGCACACAGCACTATCCCCTGCCGGCAGACTTACAGGCAGGGGCTGCCGGCAGCTGTGACAGAGGCAATACGAAATGAAGGGAATCAGTTATGAATGAATGGGATTTGCTGCATCGGATCAAAGGGGCTTACCAGCGCATTCTGAGCGATAATCTCACCGGCATTTATGTGCATGGTTCCATTGCGTTTGGCTGCTTCCATTGGGAGCGCAGCGACATCGATTTTCTGGTGGTGGTGGAAAAGCCGCTGACGCAAAGGAACAGGGAACAGCTCATACAGGTTTTGCTGGAGCTGGATGCCTTTGCGCCGTCCAAGGGATTTGAAATGAGCGTTCTTTTGCGTTCCGCCTGCTCTCCCTTTTCGGATCCAACGCCGTATGAACTGCATTACTCCAATGCTCACCGTGATCACTATCTGCGTAATCTGTCAGAAACCTGCCGTGCGCTTCACGGCTTCGATCCGGATCTGGCGGCGCATGTTACAGTCATCAATCACGTGGGACTTACCCTTTGCGGTTTGCCCAGAGAACAGGTATTTTCGTCGGTTTCCCGGGCGAGCTATCTGAGCAGTCTGTGGTACGACATTGCGCATGCGGCGGAAGAAGCGAAGCGGGATCCGGTTTATTTCACCCTCAATTTATGCCGCGTGGCGGCCTATCTGGAAACAGGACAGGTCCTTTCCAAGGAACAGGGCGGATCCTGGGGGCTGATCCATCTTCCGGAGGATGCGGAAGTGATCCGTTCGGCGCTGGCGTCCTATCGCACAGGGGCCGCCTGGCCGGATGGGCCTGCCTGTTGTTTCTTTGCTGAAAAGATGCTTATGCGCATCCGTCAAAATGCTGATTTTTTGAGCTGTGGTATCAAAAAACATTGACAGAGAGGCCCGATTTGAGTATGCTATTTCAGTAAACAAACCCTAATTCCAACGAATCGCAATGATACGGGAGGAAGCAGATTTATGGACAGCAATGTACGTCCGGAAACCATGGCGCGCATCACCACGCCTGAACTGGCAAAGCATTTTATTGATGAACAGGTCGCAGCCGTGCGCGCACAGGTTGGCGATAAAAAGGTTCTTTTGGCGCTGAGCGGCGGTGTGGACAGCTCCGTTGTAGCAGCTCTGCTGATCAAGGCCATTGGCAAGCAGCTGGTATGCGTGCACGTAAACCACGGTCTGATGCGCAAGGACGAATCCGAGAGCGTTATCAAAATGTTCAAGGAAGGCCTGGATGCCAATCTGATCTATGTGGATGCCACCGATCATTTCCTGGGTCTGCTGGCTGGCGTTTCCGAACCCGAACGCAAGCGCAAGATTATCGGCGCTGAATTTATCAATGTCTTTGCTGACGAAGCCCGCAAGCTGGAAGGCATCTCCTACCTGGCACAGGGCACCATTTATCCCGATATTCTGGAATCCATCAAAGCCGCCGAAGGCAAGAAGGCTGTCAAATCCCACCACAATGTGGGCGGTCTGCCCGAGGATCTGCAGTTCGAGCTGGTAGAGCCCATCAAGCTCCTGTTCAAGGACGAAGTCCGCGTGGTTGGCGAGGCCCTCGGTCTGCCCCATGCCATGGTTTACCGTCAGCCCTTCCCCGGCCCCGGCCTGGGCGTGCGCTGCCTTGGCGCCATCACCCGCGACCGTCTGCACGCCCTGCGTGAAGCCGACGCCATCCTGCGTGAAGAGTTTGAAAAGAACGGCCTGAACGAGAAGGTTTGGCAGTACTTCATCGCCGTACCCGACATCAAGAGCGTCGGCGTGAAGGACGAAAGCCGTTACGAAGGCTGGCCGGCCATCATCCGCGCCGTGAACACCAAGGACGCCATGACCGCCACCATCGAAGAGATCCCCTACGCGCTGCTGCACCACATCACCTACCGCATCACCCATGAGGTAGAGGGCATCAACCGCGTCCTGCTGGATCTGACTCCCAAGCCCATCGGCACCATTGAGTGGGAATAAGAAATTTTGTCGCGAGGCAAGCCTACTCATCCTGTTTTAGGCAAGTTGGGCCATCCTTAACCGCATAGAAAATTTGACCTTGACGGAAGCAATTCCGCCGAGGTCTTTTTTCATGCCCATGGAGAAAAACGCCGAAAAATAGGGATTTTCCGGCGTTTTTTCATTCGGACAAACAGGCATTTGTCTGAAGTAGAAAGCTGACCTTCGTGCGCTTCATCAGACCAGCAAACGATAAAGATTTTTGCCTCAAACACGATAGATGGGTTTGCCTCATGACAAAATTCCCTTGTTCTTTATCCCGGAAAGCTTTGATTTTTCGAAGCTTTCCGGGGTTTTGTATTTTGTTGGCTGCAAATCGGCTTCATGGAAGACGGTTTTTGAAGCCAGTGCATCAGGACGGCCGTCCTGCAAGCCGTCTGGCTGACATTGTTTGCGCTGCTGAAGGAAATGAAGCATCGTTTCCCGAATGAAAGAAATGAAAAACACCCATCAATCTTTGTTTCAGCAAGGAGGATCATCAATGATCACTTATTGTGCAAAGGAGCAATCTTTCCACCTGTCTACCAAAAACGCAAGCTATTTGTTTGCCATCTATAAAAATGCTTATCCTGTTCATTTGTATTGGGGCAAGAGGGTTTATGGTCAGGAGGCGCTGTGGTCTCTGGAAGCGGCGTACCGCCGGTTTGAGCGCTTGCTTTCTCCCGAGCCGGATGACGATGAATTCACGCTGGAATATTTGCCGCAGGAATATCCCGCTTATGGTACAAGCGATTTCCGTCCCAGCGCCTATCAGGTGAGGGATGCAAACGGCGACCGGATCAGCGATGCGCGATATATTGGTTACGAAATCATCGAAGGCAAACCGCCTGTTCCCGGCCTGCCTTCATGCTATGCTGAAACGGATGACGATGTGCAGACGCTGGTCATCCGTTTGCGCGATGAACGGCTGAAACTGACCATTTGCCTGTATTACTCGGTCATGAGCGAATATGACGTGATCGCAAGGCATGCAGAATTCTGCTATGACGGCGCTGAACCGCTTTATCTGGAAAATGCGCTGTCCATGAGTCTGGATAATCAGCGCGGCTATCATGAGATGATTCAGCTTTGCGGCACTGCGCTCAGGGAGAAGCACATAGAGAAGCGTCCGCTGGGCAATGGTATTACCCAGATTGAAAGCCTGCGCGGGGTCTCTTCTCATCAGCAGTCACCGTTCTGCGCACTTGTTAACCGGAATACGACGGAACACAGCGGCGACGCCTGGGGTATCAGTCTGGTCTACAGCGGCAATTTTATCCTTCGCGCAGATGCGGATATGTATAAGAGCATCCGTCTGCAGGTTGGCATTCATCCGGATACATTTTCATGGAAACTTTCTCAGGGAGATTCTTTCCACACGCCGGAAGCGCTGCTGGCCTATTCCAGCGATGGCCTGAATGGCCTGTCGCAGCGTTTGCATGCCATTTACATGCAGCGGCTGGCACGCGGCTTGTGGAAGAACAAAGAACGGCCGATTCTTTTGAATACCTGGGAAGCCTGCTATTTTGATTTTGACCACAACAGGATTGTCGAACTTGCCCATGCCGCCCAAAAAGCGGGGATTGAATTGCTGGTCATGGATGACGGGTGGTTCGGTCACAGGGACAATGCAGCCTCCTCGCTTGGAGACTGGTATGAAAACCGCCGCAAGCTGCCGAGAGGAATCAAGGGTTTGGCGGAAGATGTCAATGCACTGGGACTCAAGCTGGGCGTGTGGTTTGAGCCGGAAATGGTTTCACCGGACAGCGATCTGTACCGCGCGCATCCCGACTGGTGTATTCATGTCGAGGGAACCAAACGCAGTACCTGGCGCAATCAGTTGGTACTGGATCTTTCACGGGCTGACGTGTGCAATTACATTATTGAACAGCTGACCAATGTGCTGTCCAGCGCAAATATTGAATATGTCAAGTGGGACAACAACCGCAGGATCACGCAGGCAGGCAGCGCGCTGCTTCCGGCAGACAGGAAAGGTGAATTGTTCCATCGCTATATGCTGGGTTTGTACCGCGTTCTGGAAACCGTTACGCAGCGTTTCCCGCATGTCCTGTTTGAAAATTGTGCATCCGGCGGTGCACGCTTTGATCCCGGAATGATGCATTATTTTTCCCAGACCTGGGCAAGCGATAATACCGATGCCATTTCAAGACTGAAAATTCAATACGGCACCTCGCTGCAAATGCCGCCGCTGTTTATTACTTCGCATATTTCCGCCTCGCCCAATCATCAGCTTGAGAGACCCTCTCCGCTGGCCTTCCGCGAGCATGTATGCATGCCTTTCAACATGGGCTATGAATTGAACCTGTTGGCGCTGGATGATCAGGAACTTGCACAGATTGCCGCACAGTGCGATCATTACCGCCGCATTCGCCGTCTGGTGCAGTTCGGCGTGTTTTCCAGACTGACCAGTCCCTTCGAAGAAAATGCCTGCGCATGGCAGATTGCTTCAAATGATGGAACGGAAGTGCTCATTTGGTATTACAAACCTTATGCAGCACCGGAAGAAGCCTATATTCGCATTTATCCTGTTGATCTTGATCCGTATGCGTCTTATATGGATCAGCTCACCGGCAAGCGTGTTCAGGGCTCCATGGCGATGCAGCTTGGCCTTACCATCGACTGGGTAAACGGCGATCATTTCTCGCAAATGTGGCATTTGAAAAAGGAATCTTAAGAAAAGCCCGCTTTCCTTTT
>JAFYQB010000127.1 GCA_017547285.1 Clostridia bacterium | reverse complement strand
GTATAATACAAACAACAGGCCGTGCCTGACATTGCGTCAGGCACGGCCTGTTGTTTGTTGTGGAAACTGGTTTCGAAATGCCGCTTACAACGGATAACATCCATTGGGAATCACAACGCCTGCTTCTACCTTCAAACAGGCAGGAAGATGATTTTCCCCTTTCACAATGGCCCCAAGGCAAACATGCACGCCGCACTCCAGCACGCATCCGTGATCAACGATCGCGCCACAGTTAACGATGCAGCCCGAACGAACGGTACACCCCGTGTTCACAACCGCCTTCGGCAAAACAACAACGCCTGCTTCGATCTTTGCCGTCGGGCTCACATAGGCCGTTGGGTGAATGAGCGTGCAGACAGCGCAGCCCGCCTCCTCCAGTCGTTTCAGCCAGCGAAGCCTGAGTTCGTTGTTTCCGAAAGCAGGGTAAAACACTGTTTCTTCATTCCGGAACTGCATAAACGCTTCGCACTTGACCGTTCCGGCGTCATCCAGCATTTTTATTTCCGAATACTTCCCGCTTTGTTCCGCCAGATCGGCAACCGTATGCCCGTAGCCGCCTGCACCTAAAATAATCAGTCTCATACCGGTTCACCAAAAGTATCGGGACGGCTGGGATCAAAGATCTCATTGCAGGTCATCACCGTTACCAGATCTTCTGTATCGCTCAGATTGATGATGTTATGCGTCCAGCCAGGGATCATGTAAACCGATTCGATTTTTTCACCGGAAACTTCAAATTCTACTATTTCTCCGGTTACGATGTTACGTTCCTGAATCAAAGCATGGCCATGAACAACAATAAACTGCTCCCACTTGCTGTTATGCCAGTGCTGACCTTTGGTAATGCCGGGTTTGGAGATATTGACGGATACCTGACCGCAATCCATGGTATGGATCAGTTCCGTAAAACTGCCGCGGTTGTCGCAGTTCATTTTCAGGCCGTACTTGAACTGTTCCGCCGGCAGGTAGCTCAGATACAGTGAAAACAGTTTTTTGGCGAAAGAACCTTCCGGGATTTTGGGCATCAGCAGGGAAGCAGGCTGTTCCTTAAACGAATACAGCAGATCCGCAATCTCGCCCAGCGTCACACGATGCGTTACAGGAACGTAGCAGAAACGGCCGTTTTCCTGAGCGACCGTCTGCACGCCGTCATATTCGCAGTGCGCTTCACGGCCTTCCAGCAGATCATACATGCCTTCTACCAGATCATCAATATACAGCAGTTCCAGCTCCGTATTCCGGTCGTTGATCTGAATTTCCTCATCTCTTGCGATCTTGTAACAGAAGGTGGATACTGCAGAATTGTAATTCGGCCTGCTGTGACCCATCAGATTCGGGAAACGGTATACCGCAACTTTCACATTGTTCTGACGGCCATATTCAAAGAACAGTTCTTCTCCCGCCAGCTTTGAACGGCCATAATCCGATTCGGCATAGCGTCCGATCAGCGTTGCCTGAATGGACGAGGACAGCATCACGGTCGCTTTGTTATTGTGCTTCTTCAGTTTTTCCAGCAGTACGGAAGAAAAACCGAAATTTCCTTCCATAAATTCCGCATTGTTCTGCGGACGGTTCACGCCAGCCAGATGGAAGACAAAATCGCAGTCCTTGCAAAATGCATCCAGTTCATCAGGCGTGTTATCAATGTCATAGCAATCGATCCGGTCGATATGGATCTGAGGTCTGGTGCGGTTCTTTCCATCACGGATATTGCACAGATTATGGTACAGCGCCGTACCCACCATACCCTTTGCGCCGGTAATCAGAATATTCACTGTTCTTCCTTCCTCCAGGCTGCCAGTGTTTCACGCACATATTCTGTCGTGAGCAGCTTCTTGATCGTTCCTTCTACATCCAGACGCACGGTATTGTGGCTGGTATAGGACTCATCTGCTTCCGTCTGCACATTGCCCTTGACCACAAACTGATCGTAATTCAGGTCGCGGTTATCGGCGGATACGCGGTAGTAATCCCCCATATCCTCGCTGCGCAGGCGCTCCTCACGGGTCATGAGCGTTTCGTACAGTTTTTCACCATGACGGGTTCCGATGATATTGGTGCCGGTATCGCCGAACAGCTGCTGAACAGCCTTGGCCAGATCGCCAATGGTGCAGGCATCAGCCTTCTGGATGAACAGGTCGCCTGGATTGGCATTGGTGAAAGCAAACTTCACCAGTTCAACCGCTTCATCCAGATTCATCAGGAAGCGGGTCATGTTCGGATCGGTAATGGTGATCGGCTTTCCTGCCTTGATCTGGTCAATGAACAGCGGAATAACGCTGCCGCGGCTGCACATAACATTGCCATAGCGGGTGCAGCTGATCACCGTGCCGTTGCCGCGTTCGGCTGCTACACGGGCATTTGCATAGATCACGCGCTCCATCATCGCCTTGGAGATGCCCATGGCATTGATGGGATAGGCCGCTTTGTCGGTAGACAGGCAAACCACGCGCTTTACGCCCTCCGCAATGGCGGCATGAAGCACGTTGTCCGTCCCTTCCACATTCGTGCGCACAGCTTCCATGGGGAAGAACTCACAGGACGGAACCTGCTTCAGCGCCGCTGCGTGGAAAATGTAGTCAACGCCGGGCATGGCGTCGCGCACAGACTGGGGATTGCGAACATCACCGATAAAGAACTTCACTTTTTTGGCCAGGTCCGGCATCGTTGCCTGAAGCTCATGGCGCATATCATCCTGTTTCTTCTCATCGCGGGAGAAGATGCGGATCTGGCCGATATCGGTATTCATAAAATGCTTGAGAACCGTGGAACCAAAGGAGCCCGTACCGCCGGTGATCATGAGTGTGGCGTTATCAAATGCAGACATCGTTTTTCATCCCTTCGCCGTCTTTTATTTCTGGCAGATAATCTGTGCGTATTTCTGACTGTTGCGGGTTTTGCTGAACTGAACGGAGAACCATTCGCCAGCCTCCGGCTTTCTGCCGTTTCGGATGCGCACAATACTTTCGGCAAGCTGCTGCGCATTGTTGGTATCCGTCATTTCATAGCCGCGTTCATATGCTTCCTGCGCAAATTTGGATTCATTGCCCAGGCAGAACACAATCGGCTTCTGACAGGCAAGGCAAGTAGCCGTTTTGCTGGGCAGCGCAGTACGGTAAATATTCTTCATCAGCGGGATCACGTTCACATCAGCGGTCGCATAAATGCAGGGCGCCAGATGAGAAGGCTGAATCGGCCAGAACTTCAGGTTGGACAGTCCTTCGCCCTGCTGAGCAAGCTTTTCCTTGTACAAGCCGTCACCAAAAATATGGAACCGGATTCCGCTTTCGTTTTGCAGAATTCTGGCTGCTTCCACAACGATCTCCACATTCTGCAGCGCGCCAATATTGCCCGCATACACCACATTAAAGCAATCAGGCGTCAGATAGCCATCGATCACTTCATTGTGCATTTCATCAGGATCATAAAGCGTATCCTGATAGCTCCAGTTATAGATCACATTGATCTTCTCAGCTTCTGCGCCGGCCTCGACAAGCTGATCCTTCATGTCTTCCGAAATGGTAATCAACCGGTCCGCATGCCGGTAGCCGTACCGCTGAATGGCATTGAGGATTTTGAAAGGAAGGCTTTTCAGCGGAAGCGAGCCGATATATCCCGCATTATACGGGAAGATATCCTGAATATTAAAAACAATCCGTGTTTTCGGGAATGTTTTTCTGAGCATGCGAATGATCAGGCCGGCCACATTATTGGACTGCACAAAGATGGAATCGAACGTCCCGATCTCGCGCAGCGCTTTGCGGCAGCTGAGAATATACTTTACATCCGCCAGATACCGGGCGATAAAATTGCTTTTGGCCTGCATGGGCGAAGGAATGCACAGCGTTTCCACGCCCAGCTGTTCCAGCGCCGCCGGCAAATGAGGCTGGCCGCTGAAAGTATCCTTTTGAACAACATACACCGAATGCCCCTTTGCATACAGCGCTTCCACAATGGCTGTCAGCAAGTGCTCGGAGGGCGTCCTCCGGTCAAAACTACCGCCCATCCACAACAAAATCCGCATTGCGCATTCCTGCTTTCTACATCATTCTTTTGAATTTCGCTACAGAAAGAATATCTTTGCGGTTGAAACAACAATACCCTACGTAGGAACCCAAATATACCAGCCAGGACCATATTGTATTGTTCCTGGCAGTAAGCACAAACACAACCAGTAAAGCCAATTCAAAGCAAATAGTTCTGGTTATCTGACCCATCTGAACTTCATAACTTTTAGAAATACTGATTGTTCCAATCAGACTTTTCACCACCATGCCAACCGTTATTGAAAGAGCAACCAGTTCCATGCTGTTAAAAATACCGATAGAAATCAACGTTACAACCAATGTAACCAAAAAAGCCGTCAGATTAATCAGCAACAGCCTTTTTTCTTTGCGCATGGCATTCAAATACGGCGTATTCAATACGCTCATTTGCGAATCCAGTACAACTACAGGCATAATGTATACCAGATAAGCAAAGCTCTCTCTGTAACTGGGCAGCCATTGTTCCAGCAAAAATCGAACCGGATAATAAAAGCATAGAATGCCTAATGTAATCAAACAGATTGCCTGATTGGAGAGCACAAAAAGCCGCTTTCTCTTATCGTAATCTGCATTGCGCAGGAACGGGAAAAGCACAACACCGACCTGACGAATAAACATCAGGAAAAAACTACAGAGCGAATTGGCCATAGACAGAGCTCCAAAATCCAAAAGGCCATTGATGACTTTTACACAGGCACGACCTATATTGGACACCAGATTGGCCAAAAGCGTAGATACAGAAAGAACAATACCCGCCTTGGCGTCATCCAGCATTTCTCTCAGATAATAGGACTGCTGACGTTTTTTTCTACACCATACAACCTCTTTGCATTCCCGGCAGCAGAGCAACAGTTCGCAGTACTGGCCTACGCAATACATAACAGCAAACCAGATATAGTTTCTGTAACCCCCAAGCAGCAGGCAAAGGGAAGCAATCAGCATGATCGTCTTGTTTATAACGACCGCTTTTGAATAATCCGAAGTACGGTTTGTCGCAATCAGGAGCTGAGATAGAAAATAGGAGAGATTGGACGCGACCATAAAAAGCGCCGCAAGAACAATACATATCCCATCAGCTGAGCCTGCATACCGGATCACCGAAAAGCCGATGATCCCTACACACGCAATCGCCTGCAGGCTGGCATACTTCCAGAAAACACCACCGAATCTGTCATAATCCAGTTTCTTGTAAGCGGTACCGCCCGTCTTCAGCAGAATGCCTTCACCCACGCCAATATGAATGTAGTGGGTTAATCCGGCAAGATACAAAAACCACTGCCACCAGGAGAAGACGGAATTACTGAGTATCTTGGCTACCACAAACGTCATAAAAAGGCTCTGTAGCAGCGAAAATCCCTGCGCTACAACTGCAGAAATCACATGACGAACGAACTTGTTTGTTTTCTTCATTTTCTTACCTGCTCATTCATGACAGAAAAATAGGAGCCTATCAACAAATACATCACACATGAAAACAAATTTGTTATGTTAATGATGTATCCCTCCGCAAGGGCAGAAAGAGCAAACATAATGCTGCACGCCAAAGGAACCATGCCGCAACGTTTGCGTCTTCGATAGCTTCTGAAAACAAAAGTCATCAGCAAAACCATAAATCCAAGCAGACCCAGCAAACCTAATCGATACAAAATGGTATACGGCGCAAATTCAAATGAAACATCCGTTTTGCTGCTCGTAAACGCATGACCGAATAAGATTTCTATTCCGTCAAGCGAAAAACGTTCATAATCGTCTAGGCGCATTGCGATGGTTTCCTGCTGAAGCACATAACCAAAAAGTACAACCAAACCGCCCGCAACCAAAACGACCAGCACCACCATAAGGTAAAGCTTCCAGTCCCGTTTCACAATTTTCTTTTTCAGGACATCGTAATAAATTACGGCAAAATAGACAAATTCCAGAATCATTGTAGTGCGTGAATTCGTCAGAAGAATCAGCAGGCTTAAAAGCAAAATGACTGTCCAATGTTTACAGAGCGCACGTTTGTGAGTACAGTCGTCCTGCCTGTAGGCTGCATCCAGCAAAACGATCGCACCTAACAACATGCTGGCATACATATTCGGATGAGAAAATGCTCCGTAAATTCTCAATCTTCCCAACGAAGAAGTACGAATAATTTGCTGAAGAGACTGATCAACAGAAAGGATCAGCACCAGTATCACACCCGAAATGATTCCCGCAGCAGCGCGGCGCATGTCCGTTGGCGTTTTTAGAATATACCTTCCGGCCATCACATAGAAGAACAATATCGGCGGATAGCACAATGCCACGATCGCATTCCCCGCGCTCAATTTCTGCGTCATAACACTGATCAGCGTTATGACAAAAAAATATGCAAACATTCCAAATATCTTTGGAGAATACCGGAAAACGTTTCCGGCACGGAAAAACGCAGCGGCAACAAGCAGACCAATTCCTGCATATTTCAGCATGTTCCACATTCCGTAGCTGCCTACAAGATCCGCATAGGAAATGGTAATGATGAAAAACGCTGAAAACAAAAGCGTTTCAACCAGCGTTTTTTTTCGAACACGATACAATAACCTTACCTGCCTTTATTCAAACAAAAGGTCTATCACCTGCTGAGCCAGATGCTCCTTTGTGTATACTGAATAATCAAACTCAGAAGAACGATTTTGAGCATTAATCATGCACTCGACCCATTCTTCTGCAGAATGCGGATCTTCAACATAGTTTGCTTTTCCCTGCGTTACTTCAAAAAGGCTGGCACATTTGGTTGTAATGACACAGGAGCCCAACGCCATCGCTTCAACCACGGGCATGCCAAAGCCCTCAAAAATGCTGGGGAATAAGAACGCCTTGGCATGCTGATACAAAGCATTGCGTTCTTCATCACTTACAAAACCAGTCATCAGAATATTTTCGGAAAGGCCCAGTTCATCAATCATTTTCTTCAGTTTTTCGGCGTCACCACCATTATTGCCGCTTACCAGCAGTCGAAGCGGAATGGAAGAGACATGGTTTTCCTTGGCTTTCTGAAAAGCTTTTACAAGCACTTCCAGGTTTTTATTCCGACGAAGCTTGGAAACCGTATAATAGTACCCCTGATCCTCTATGCCGTACTTCGCCTGCAGTTCCTGAAAGATGCTTTCGGGGGCACTTGAAACCTGCGTGGTGACATAAAGCGTTGAAACCTTCCCGCGCGCCGCCTTATATCTGCTTTCGATGTCTTTTTTGCAAAAATTGGAAACAGTAAGAATTTTAGAGGCTTTTATGGATGCAGCCCACCACATAAACCGAAGCCAAATATTCTGCTTCCAACTTAAAAATTCCGGATAATGCCATGCAAGCAAATCATGAATGGTTGTGACATATCGTACCTTTTTCGTCAAAAACACAGGCATACAGTAATAGGGTTCCAGGCAGAGCGAAATTCCTGCTTCCATAAGCTTGCTGGAAAGAAAGCGATTGATCCACAAAACTCGCTTCATTTTCGATGTTACGTCGCAATCTGTTTCCATCAGCACAACACGATCATCTTCCGTATATTTCTGAAACAAAGCTGCATTCGCTTTACCGACAACCATCACCATACGATAATCGCAGTTTAGAGACAACAAACCTTCCAGCATGTTTTGCACATAATAGCCCAACCCGCTTTCAACTTTCGTTCCAACACCTGTTAAATCAATTGCAAATTGTTTCATATTGTTTACTACATCCTTATCCGTCTGCTCACTATTCTGATAGCAAGCACTCGACTCATCAATTATTTCATACTGGATTCGGCCATGAATTCAACTATTTTCATTTCTCAACCGTTTATCACAGTAAATTGACATATTATCTATGCGACAAAGCAAACTAAGCTATATCCGTCACAGGCAGCTAATAACCATTGCCGAATCTCTCATACGATCCATTTATAAAAGCTCCGAACGGCCCGCTTCTTCCAGCTTTAAAACGATTTCTCGCACCTGCTGAACGCTTTCTCTGGAGCAGACCAGAATCGCATCGTCTGTTTCAACTACGACAAGATTTTCAACATCGTACGTAGCAATCAGCTTTTTAGTCGAATAGCACACACAACCTTTGGTTTGCAGCGCCAAAGTATCGCCGATCAGTATGTTATTGTTCTGATCCGGCTCATGCAGCTGGTCCATCATGTCCCAGCTTCCAATATCACTCCATGGAAAGTCGCCTGCTACAACCAGCACATCGCCCAAGCGGGAAGCCGGTTCAAGGATTGCATAGTCCACAGAAATGCGGCGTATTTCAGAATATACAGACTGAATTGTGCCTTGCTCTTCAGGCGTATTCAATGCTGCACCGATTTTTCTGATATCTTCGTATATGTCCGGAATATGTTTCTGGAATTGCTCCAGAATAACGCTTGCTTTCCAAACGAACATGCCGCTGTTCCACACATATTCACCAGATGCTATATATTTCTGAGCAGTCTCAGCATCCGGCTTTTCCTTGAATTCCAATACTTCTTTAACCGGGATGGCATCATTTGCTTTTTGCTTGATATAACCAAATCCTGTGGAAGGGAAGGTGGGTTTGATTCCAATCGTTACTAGTTTGTTTTCTTTTTCTGCCGCCTCAACAGCTTTTTCAAAGGTACGGGTCAGCGCATCCACATCCTGAATGTAATGATCTGACGGTGTAATGATCATCACGCCATCACCGTATTTTTCTAGAATCTCAATCGCCGCATAGCCAATACAGGCCGCTGTATTGCGTGCCGAAGGTTCTGCCAGGATATGATCCCTCTGCACACGTTCATCTGTAGCTTGCGCAATCGCTTCAGCCTGCAGAGCGCTTGTTACAATAAATATATCCTCTTTATGAACCATCCGATTCAGACGATCAACCGCTTCGTTAATCATCAGATCGTTTCCCGTAAGGTTAAGCATTTGTTTGGGCAGACTCTGTCTGGACAAGGGCCAGAATCTTGTTCCGCCGCCACCTGCCATTACAACGCCAAAACATTTCATTTTCCTTTTATCCTCCTGCGCAAAAGAAGCATAAGCCCTGCCCTCACCTGCACAGCCTCATTTTCAAAAATTCAAGGCAGCTCCTTGTTGCCTGACCGTTTGTCGCAATGTACTTTTCTTTGATTCGACGGGTTTTGGCGCACTCGCAGGCATAATCCATGTTCAGAATATGCTCCACAACCTCCTGCTCGGTCTTGAACACACTGCCTGGCAGCACGTCACGATCCAGCTGTTCATAGAAGCCCCGGCTGAAAGCATAGCTCTCGAGATCGTAGGCAAAAGACAAAACCGGTTTTTCCAGGATCGCATAGTCAAAAATCGTTGCGGAGTAATCCGAAATCAATACATCAGCAATGGCAAGCAGCTTGTTGATGGCCGGCGCGTGAGATACATCCCGGGCAAAATCGTTAAACTGAATGCCAAGCATGGCGGTCGTCAGATGATGCATGCGGAACAGCACAACATATTCGCTGCCCAGCTTCTGCTGCCAGTAATCAATGTCGATCGGCGGAGCAATCTGATAGCTGGCGCCGCCATCGGCGCTGTCTCGCCAGGTCGGGCAGTACAGAATGACTTTTTTGCCTTCCGGAATGTTGAATTCTTTGCGATACTGCTTGATCTGCTCGGGCGTAACGCTGTAGAGCTCATCATTTCTGGGCATTCCGCACTTGACGATGGCTTCAGAGGGCACATTAAAATCCCGTTCAAAAATAACGCGTTCAAAATCGCTGGAGCAGCACATCATATCCACGTCATAATAATTGTAATCGTTGCGGTTCTTCTGCGAATTGCCGATCACCTTGATGGGAATGCCGTGCCATGTATTCAGGTACAGCGTTTTGGAAGATTTGTAATGCAAACCGCGTTCCATGTCTACATTGGTGATCCATACGCCGGACTTCATGGTTTCCAGAAAATACCTGAGGCTATTCAGCTTTACTTTCCGCGCATTCTCCACCTCAAATCGGTCCGGATCCGCAAACGCCCATACATACTGGTAATCCGCAAAGGCGGGATCCGCCTGGATCTGATCGAAAAGCACTTTGGGGCTGTCCCCGTAGGTTTTGCCGATCATGGACTGAAACATGATCTGCTTCGGGTTGGGGCGCACAAAAAGGCCAATGAAACGGAATACCAGACTTAATACTTTTACATATGTTTTTTGAACAAAATCATTGTGCTTGATCAGATACTCGATTTTTTGCATCCAAAAACACCTCTGCAGCTGCTGCTTGAAAAAATCAGGCTTTACTTTTTTCTCAGTTCCTGTTTGATCTGGGATGTGCTGACTTCAGGCGTGCGCGTCAGATAGACAACCTCTGCGCCTTCTTCGGTCAGAAAATCAAATTTGCCTTTCCAGTCGTCGCCGATCACAAAGGTATCGATATGATAGTCGTGAATGTCGGATCGCTTTTGCTCCCAGTTGTTTTCGGGAATTACCAGGTCCACATAGCGGATGGATTCCAGCAGCATTTTGCGCTGCTCATAGGAGAAATAACACTTCTTCTGTTTTTCATTCCAGTTAAACTCATCCGTGGAAAGTGCTACAACAAGATAATCGCCCAGTTCCTTTGCCCTGCGCAGCAATTCAATATGACCGTAGTGCAAAAGGTCAAAAGTACCGTATGTGATCACTCTTCTCATGGTCAGTTGTCTCCCTTCGAAGTCAAACGTTCCTGATTCACCATACCGCCGAAAATCGTCATCCAGATGATCTTCAGATCAAGCGAAAAGCTCCAGTTTTCGATATACCAGATATCGTGCTTGATTCGATCCTCAATACTGGTATCGCCGCGCAGACCGTTCACCTGCGCCCAGCCGGTAATGCCGGGCCAGACCTGCTGACGAACCAGGTACAGCGGAATTTCATCCTTGAAATGCTCCACATGGAAAGGCACCTCGGGGCGCGGGCCGATGAGGCTCATATCGCCTTTCAGAACATTAAAGAACTGCGGCAGTTCATCAATGCTGAACTTTCTGATGAACGAACCAAATTTTGTTTTTCTGGGATCGTTATCGGTACTCCAGCCTGTCTCTTCCGTACCTGTAATGCGCATGGAGCGGAATTTGAGCATCTGGAACGTTTTTTTGCCGCGGCCAACGCGTTCCTGACGGAACAGGATCGGTCCGGGGCTGGAAAGTCTGGTTCCAATTGCCGCAAACAGCATCAGCGGGCTTGTCAGAACGATCAAAATCAAGCTCGCACAAATATCAAACATACGCTTGATGCAAATGCTGGACAGATGATCCAGCGGCGTGGAACGCAGATTGACCAGCTTCAGTTCTCCTACGCACTCAATGGACGGAGAGGCCGACATCACATCATGATAAAACGGAAGCAGAAATACGCGTACGCCGTATTTTTCACAGGTGTTGACAAGCTGATTGGTCAGCCCCACCTGATCAAGCTCCAGCGCAATGATCACCTCATCCACCTTATCGTTCTTCAGCCAATCTTCCAGCTGATCGCAGTCACCGGCGTAATCCGCCAGTGTATCGTTGGGCGTTTTTGCCAGATAGCCTACGATCTTTTCCTGAGGATGGACCTGCGTCTGGAGCTGTCTGGCATACCGCACCGCCAGTTCGCCGCCACCAATCAGCATTTGCCTGCGGACGCTGTTTTCAATACATTTGCGCAGATACCGTTTCCATGCCGTACGCCCCGCAAACGAAAAAACAATATACAGCACGCAGGTAAGCATAAGCGCAATACGAGAGTATGTGACGCCCTGTTTCACGGCAAAAACGAACAGAGCAAAAAAAGCTGCCAGTCCAACCGCCTGTTTAACCAGAGTCAAAAGTTCCTTCAAATAACCGCGGCGCAGAATACCATGGAACGGTGAAGCAATCAGCATCCAGAACAGATCAATAAACTCGATCATAAAAGCAAATGCAATCCATTCCTGTTCCACATAAGGATTTGCTCCGTCAAACCTGATAAGATAAGCAATCAGAAACGCTGCCTGCAGGCAGAACATATCAATGAAAATAAAATCAATATGCTTTGACCAGTTTTTGCCCGCGCTTTTTTCTTTCATTTTATCCAAATTTTCTCCCTCCGTAGTTTCCGAATCTGAACACACAGCATCGACCCGGCTGATGTACCTTGCAGCAACAACCGGTAAGATGTCCGAAAGGTTATAGCTATTTCAGCATAGCTATACAGAGTATATATTACTTTATTTTCCACCTTTCGTCAATGTTAACCGCAATTCTGTTCACCCTTTTGTTTCTGCGCGCGGCAGAAGGCGTGAACGGTTTCACCTCAGCGATTACGCCCGGAAGAAGAAGCGTAGTGATGGCCAAAGAACGATAGCGTTCCGCTTCGGACGTCGCTGCAATTTGCGACGTTTTTTTCTTTCTGTTCTTCTTCGTCCATGCATACCTTCTCCTTCAGGAGGGATGTGCATTGATATCAAGCTTTCTGTTCTGGATTGTAAAGGATTGCCTGTTTCTGCTGGGATATATTTCCGGCAGGCAGAGTTTCCAGAAACCCATGAGTCCCTACGAGGAATGTGAGGCGCTTGCGCGCATGAAGGAAGGCGATGAATCCGCCCGGCAGGAACTGATTGAACGCAATATGCGCCTGATCGTTCATATCGCCCGCAAATACAAGGTACCCGGCTGCACCTTTGACGACCTGATCTCCATCGGCGCGATCGGCCTGATCAAAGCCGTTCGCAGCTATGATCCCGGCGCGGGCACTTCGCTGAGCACCTATGCCGCGCGCTGCATCGAAAACGAAATTCTCATGTCTCTGCGTCACAGCCGAAAACAACAGAACGACATCAGCCTTGATGAGCCGCTTGGCACGGACAGCGAGGGCAATACCGTCTCCTTTTCCGATCTGCTGGGCACTCCGCCCGATCTGGTGGAAGATGAGGTGCGTCGCCGCATAACGCTGGATATGGTGCAAAAAGCGCTTCCTGCGCTGCCCGAACGAGAACGGCGCGTTTTGATGATGCGCTATGGCATTGGAGACGGCATCGTGCATCCTCAGCATGAAATCGCCGACCGGCTTGGCATATCGCGCAGCTATGTATCCCGTGTGGAAAAACACGCCATCGAATTGATCCGGGATAAGCTGAACAGGTATTTTTAAGGATTGCATCCCGGCTTCCGTACCGCTATAATAAAAGCAAACGACCTGTGATACAGGAGGAAAGACAAATGATTCAAAAAGTGCTCGATACCTTTGTACAAACCGGTGCTGCCGCAGGCACTTCGCTGCTGGTTTTCAAAGATGGGCGGGAAGCATTCTTTGGCTGTGCCGGACGTCTGGATCTGGATCAGCCGGCGCCGTTTGCCCGCGACGCCATCATGCGTATGTTTTCCATGACCAAGGTGGTCACTGCTGCAGCGATCATGACGCTGGCGGATCAGGGACTGCTGAGTGTGAACGATCCTGTCAGCCGCTTTATTCCTGAATATGCCAATCTCATGGTTGCCCAGCCGGATGGCACGCTTGTTCCGGCGGATAAGCCGCTCACCATCCGCCATCTGCTGACCATGACCTCCGGCATCCCCTATCCCGGCGGCAGCGATGTGGTCTCTCAGGCTTATGCACGGGAAATGGCTTCCTTCGACTGGGCAAACGACACCACGCTGGATATGGCACGTATCATTGCCCGCTGTCCGCTGTGTTTCCATCCGGGAGATGAATGGCGCTACGGCCTGAGTGCGGACGTCCTTGGCGCAGTGGTTGTGGCAATCACCGGCATGGAACTGGGAGAGTACCTGAAAAAAACGATCTTCGATCCGCTGGGCATGGTGGATACGGCATTCACTGTACCCGAAGAAAAGAAACACCGCATGGCTGTCATGTACAACGTAAGTCCAGAAGGCGGTTGGTCGCCTGTTCCGGCAAAGGCGAATTCGTTCGGCGCCCGGGTGGAAATGGGTGGAGCAGGTCTGTATTCCACGCTGGATGATTTTGTCCGTTTCGGCGAAATGCTTCGTGTGGGCGGCAAGGAGATTCTGAGCGAAGAATCCATCCGTGAAATGAGCCGCAACCAGCTGACGCCCAAACAGATGGAAACCTTCTGGGAAACCGGCATCGGATACGGATACGGCTATCTGGTGCGTACCGTCATTGATGAATCGCTCAATGAGCTGCATGCAGAACCCAATGGCGTGTTCGGCTGGAACGGCATGGCCGGCACCTCCCTGCGCATCGATCCCGCCAACGGGCTGACTGTGGTGTACGGCATTCAGCGCGTGCCTGCCAATCATGATGATTTCCTGCCGCCGGTTCTGCAGGCGGTCGCTCACGTTTTCCGCAAATAACCCAAACCGGTACAGGCAGCTGCCTGTACCGGTTTGGGTTTGAATAAACACGTTGTGCGCCAGGGACGGCTGTTTCATGAAACAAAACAGCTCAGCACCGCATCTCCGTCCACCGCTTCCTGTTCAAGCAGTTTTTCTGTCAGAGTCCGCCAGGCATGATTGTTCTTCTCCAGCGTTTCTGCAGCCAGTTGCTGTGCATGATTGAGCCATTGCTGTGCCGCTGCTTCCCGCTGTACCTGATTCATCAAATAGGCTTCGCTGCCGCCGGGCAGCATGCCCCATTCGTTCACCATGCGCCGTGCCAGCAGCACGGCTTTTTCAATATCGTTGGATGCGACGGTGCTGATCCGTTCGCTTCCCAGAAGGCGTCGTTCCGCTTCACGGCCTGCCAGCATGACCGCCATATGACCCACCAGTTCCTGCTGCTCATGAAACAGCCGTTCCGGCGGAAGCGCCATGCTGTAGCCTGCCGCTCCTCTTGAAGTGGGAATAATGGATACCCTATGCAGCTCGCTTTCCGGCAAAAGCACAGCCGTTGCAACGGCATGGCCTGCTTCGTGCGCCGCAGTCACACTTCGTTCGTGTTCGTGCCTGGCTGTATTGGGACGTTCCGCCCCAAACAGCGCTGCATCCAATGCCTGACGGATATCCGCCGGTTCAATCTGTTCCGCATCGCGCTTGGCGGCCAGGATCGCCGCCTCATTCAGAAGACATTCCAGCCGTGCGCCGGAAAACATGGCTGTCTGACGCGCTACCTCCGTCAGGGAAACCTCCGCCGAAAGCGGCCGTTTACGGGCATGCACCTGCAAAATCTGCATCCTTTCTGCCTGTCCGGGCAGAGGCACTTCGATCTGCCGGTCAAACCGGCCCGCGCGCAGAAGCGCTTCATCCAGCGTATCTGCCCGGTTGGTCGCAGCCAGAACCACGATGCCTTCCCTTTCACTGAAACCGCTCATCTCCGAAAGCAGCGCGTTCAGCGTTTGCTCGCGTTCATCGCTTCGGTTATCGCGCTTTTTGCCAATAGCGTCGATCTCGTCAAAAAAGATCACAGCACGACCCGCCTTGCGGGCATTGCGGAACAGTGTTCTCACACGGCTTGCGCCCACGCCCACGTACATCTCCACAAAATCCGCGCCGTTTACGGCAAAGAAGGGTACTCCGGCTTCTCCCGCCAGTGCCCGCGCCATCAGCGTTTTGCCGGTTCCCGGCATTCCGTAAAGCAGCACGCCGCGCGGAATACGAGCGCCAAGACGGCTGTACTTTTCCGGTTCGCGGATAAAGCTGACCAGATCGCGCAGGCTTTCCATGGCTTCCTCGTTAGCTGCCACATCCGAAAAACGGGTGGATGGGATATCGCTTTTTTCAAAGTTCATTCTCTCCCCCGCTGTTTCAGTTTGCTTTTGACGTTTATCCACCAAAACAGCACACAACAGCATACAGCTCATCAGCAGGGCATACCCCATAGCAGCATTCTGCTGAAGCGCACCCGACTGCCACAACAGCGCGGCCATCATGACCAGCGGTATCAGCCATCCTGCCATTGCGTACTTGCTGCGTTGATTGAGCTTCATTCTGCACCCCTCCATCCAGATTGCCGTTACAGTATACAAAGCATACTGTTTGTTGTAAATGGTTGTTTTTGCCGCCGTTTCCATGGTTTTTGTGCCGCAAAACTGCGCATAGTAAGCACGCATGGCTTGCATACGGCGTTTCACCACTTGGTGCGTCCAAGCCGGTTTGGAGGGAATTGGATGTCCAGGAAAAAGAAAAAGCGAATGACTGAACCTCAGAAAATCGCAAATATGGCAGATGAAACCGCCCGGGACGCCGCTATTCAGGAGGACGCCGCCCGCAGCGGCGATCAGGATGCGCTGAACGCCGACCCCCGGGAACCGCCCGAAGAGGAAACAGCGCCGCCGCAAACTGCTTCAAAGCCGCCTTCGCTGCACACAATGCGCAAAGAAGCCAGAAAAGCGGCCTACGCGCGCACCGACGTTTTCCGCCGCCGCACGCCGACGCTTACAAACCGGACTGCCATGCGTTATGCCCGCATTCGCTGCCGGGCCGCAAGGGCGATCCGCACGCCCAACCGTTTTGACACCGGTCTGCCTGTGCGCCGCCATCCGGTCAGAAATACAGTCATCGTTCTGTTCAGTCTGACTGCGCTCACGCTGACCGGAGCATATTTTGCGTTTGACGTTCCAAACTGGCAGCCGCTGAATGTGAGCCGGATCACTGCCGCACCGCAGACGGGCGTAATGCTGGACAGCACAGGCGCCGTCCTGACCAGAATCCGGGGAGCGGAGAACCGCGTGGTCATTCCGCTGGAAAACATCCCCCTGCAAACGCGGCAGGCGTTTCTGGCAGCGGAGGATCTGCGTTTTTATGACCACCGGGGCGTGGACGTGGTGCGCCTGTTCGGCGCACTGGCCGCCAACATCCGCGAGGGCAGCTATGCGCAGGGCGGCAGCACCATCACCATGCAATTGATCCGCCAGAGCCATCTGAGCACGCAAAAAACCATTGCCCGTAAATTAGAGGAAATGTGGCTTGCCCTTCAGCTGGAACGCGAACTCAGCAAGGATGAAATCCTGTCCATGTACCTGAACTACATCTACTTTGGCAGCGGAGCCTACGGCATTCAGGCTGCGGCACAGACCTATTTCGGGGTGGATGCAGCCGATCTGTCACTCGTGCAGGCCGCCGCGCTGGCTGCTTCCATCAAAGCCCCCAGCTATTACTCCCCCCATTCGTCCAAAGCCAATGAAAACCGACGCAGCTACATTCTGAGTACCATGCTGGACAACGGTATGATCACGCAGGCCGAACACGACGCCGCGAAGGCCGAAACTGTGGCGGTGGTCAGGCAGGAGCCTGCCAAGCTGGCGCACGGCTGGTTTGTGGACGCTGTGCTGGACGAGGCCGAGCAGCTGATGGGCATGACCAGCGATGAGGTGCTGACCGGCGGCTTTACAATCGAAACCACCCTCAGCCGCAGCCATCAGCAGCTTCTGGAGGAACAGTTCACCAAGGACGTTTTCCCGCCCAATGCGGCGGACGGCACCCCGGTACAAGCCGCCGCAGCCTGCGTGAACACGCAGACAGGGGAAGTGCTGGCCATTGTGGGCGGACGGAGCTATGAAGTGCGGCGCGGCTTCAACCGTGCCACACGTCTGCGCCGCCAGCCCGGTTCTGCCCTGAAGCCTCTTGTGGTCTATGCGCCGGCGATCGACCGGTTCGGCTACACGCCCGCCAGCGTGCTGAAGGATGAACCCACCAGTTTTAACGGCTATAAGCCGCGCAATGCCGGATACAATTATTACGGCAATGTGAGTATCCGCTCTGCCCTGGCCTCCAGTCTCAACGTAGCGGCGGTTGCACTGCTGGACACCATCGGCGTACAGGCCGGGCGGGATTATCTGCAGAACGTGGGCATTCCGCTGGATGACCGTGACGCCAACCTTTCGCTTGCGCTTGGTTCCATGACCTACGGCGTATCCCCTGTGGAACTGGCGGCCGCCTACGCCCCGTTCGGCAACGGCGGCATTTTCCGCAAAGCGCATTTCATCCGCAAAATCACCGATCCATCGGGACGTGTGCTGTACCAGCACCGGGATGAAGGCGCGCGTGTGCTCAAATCCACCTCGGCCTATCTGATGACCAGCGTTCTGCAGTCCGTCACTTCCACCGGCACAGGCGCCAAACTGTCCGCGGCCGGAACGCCTGTGGCCGGAAAAACAGGCACCGTAAACATGACGGACGGCGGCAACCGCGATATCTGGATGGCTGCTTACAACAGTGAAGTCAGCTGCGCCTTCTGGATGGGTTTTGACGCGCCGGATGCCAGTCATAAACTGCAGAACTGGGTCAGCGGCGGCGACTACACCGCCTCCATGGCCCGCAATTACTTCAGGGCGCTCTATCAGGACCGCAGCGAAAAACCGCAGTTCATACGACCGGAAGGCATTGTGGCGCGTGAAATCGACAAACAGACCATCAAGTGGAAGGGCGAAGCCATGCTGGCGGTGGATCTGACCCCCAAAAACTATCGCTATACAGAATACTTTGCCGATGGCACGCAGCCCACACGCAAGAGCGATATCTGGACGCCGCCTCGTTCACTGAACAGCTTCAGCATCACCCATTCCAGCGACGGCTATCCCATGCTGCGTTTGCAGCCTGCGGATACGGCCCTGTACCGCGTGCAGCGCGACACCTACGGCGAAAGCTTTGTGCTGACGGAATTGTACGGCGGTCAGGGGGAGACGCTGTACTACACCGATACTTCGGCAAAACCAGGCGTCATCTATACATACCGTGTGATTCCAGTGCATGCCGAGCTGCTCAACAACGGCGTTCTGCTGGAAGGCGTGCAGAGCGTGCAGGTAGCGCAGGCCAATCTGCCCTCGCAGGGTTTCTGGGGAAAAATCCGCAACTGGCTGCGCGAGGAAGAGGACGATGACGACGCTGTCACCAGCATGACCGAAAATCAGTATTCGATTTTCTGGGAGGATTAAGGTACGTGCCTCTAACAAAAAACAGGGGCGTTCCATTTAGCCTTTGGCAAACCCGCTTGACAAACCAGCGCTCCTTGTCGCGAAAAAACGGAACCCGGCAATCGTTACCGAGTGGAAAGCTCTGCTCTTCTTCCCTTCCCGAACGCCAAAATCCCTTGTGCGAATTGACCATCCGCACAAGGGATTTTGCTTATTTGATTCTGAATCTCCGGTTCGCCCATTTCGATACAGGCTGTTCCAGCTCGAACGTGACCGCCATGGCCGCCAGCACCGCCACGCTGATTGACAGCAGCATGTAGGCCGACTGAAGGTTCTTGTCCGTATGCAAAAGATCCACATTCGGAAACCACGCGATGCGCATCTGTACCGCCAGCACCTGATGCCAGATATACAGGTTCATCGAAATGGAGGACAGGAAGCGCATCAGCCGGTTATCCAGAAGCTTCTGCAGCAGTTTCGGCCAGTAAGCTGCCGAAAACATCATCAATCCAAGGGTGATGGCCAATGGCAGGCGCATTTGCATCTGCGACAGCCGAAGCACTTCATGGCCTTCAAGGCTGGCAGTGGACTGCGCCTTGAGGATGGCGATCAGCGCATACGCGCCTGCGGTGAACACCGCCACACTCAGTGTGCAGACAGTGATGTGTTCGCAGCGTCTGGCCTTCATCATCCACAGGCGCATGCGGCAGTAGCCGGCCGCGCCCAGCATGCCAATGGCATATACATCCAGAAACGCAGGCATCTGGTTGATAAGGATATTGGTATCCTTTGCAAAACGCGCCACACAAAAGCGGTACACCCACGCCGCCAGCATCATCACGCCAGCCGTCAATGAAGGGCTTTTTTTCATCCACCGGGCCAGAAGCGGAAACAGCAGATAAAACTGCATTTCCACTGCAATGGTCCACAGCGCCACATTCAGCGGCGTAGATACATAGGTAGCCGGCCAGAACAGGAACGTAAACGTGAAGTGCGAAACCACGTCCTTCACCATGGCCTGTGTGGAATGGTACAAATGCTGCGGGATGGCAATGAAGAACAGTGCCGCCAGCACTGCAAACAGGTAGGAAGGCAGAATGCGTACCACGCGGTTGAAGTAGAAGCGTCTGACAGACGGCACAGGCGTACCCTCCAGCTTTTCCCTTGCATAGGGCAGGTAGAGCAGGAAACCGCTCAGCAGGATCATGCCGTCCACAAACAGGTAACTGGAACGCGTCCAGAAATCAAAGCCGATGGATTTGCCAAACAGCGTGACCGACTGAGTGATCCAGCTTTGCTGCCAGAGATGGAAGTTCATCACAAACAGCACCATCAGCGCACGGAAACCGTACAGCACGCCGATTTCCAGCTTTTCGGAACGGAATTTACTCATTCGGTTCATCGGCGTCCTCCGTTACCAGCATTTCTTCGGATGGTTCGGGCGTGGCTTCGGGCTCCGGAGCCGCGGAAGATTCCGGCACATCCCGAACCGTTTCGGGCAGTTCCATTGGCGGCAATTCAAAACCGCCTGTCCGGCTCAGCTTGTACAGTACGTCCTGTCCGTCGCGCTGATCACGCAGACTCATTCCCTTCTGATCGAGCACGCTGATCTTGTGGGTAATGCTCATGCTTTCGGGTGAAGCGCCTGTGTACAGGCTGAAGTTGCTTACGCGGAAAAACAGCGATTCGCCCATCAGATCACAGGTTCCGTCAGCACGGAAAACCGCTGTTTTGCCGGTCGCCGATTTCCATTCACCCAGGATCAGGTAAACCCGCCGTTCCAGCTTTTCCTGCGCGCCTGCCTGCTGGTAGTACGGCAGAGCCTCATAGGGTTTGCCCTCCGCATACAGCCGGTCGCCCAGCGCAAGGCAGGCGTCGGCATAGATCTGCGGCAGATCCTCATAGGTCTGGCTGAACACATTCATTTCAAAGCCGCGCAGTACGTCAATGACCCCTGCATGATCCTGTGCAGCATGCCGCTGACGCGCATCCTGCGCAACCTGACCGTAATACTCGTTATAGCACTGTTCGCCGCGTACGGCAGCGTCCTTGTAATCCGTCAGCGTCAGGAAGGCAGCAGCAGCTCCGGTCAGATCACCGCTTTCATACAGCTGCTGCGCCAGCTGATACCGGCATTCCATCGCGCGTGCAGCGGCTTCCTCGCTGTTCTGAGCCTCATAGAGCTGTGCCGCCGCTTCGTAATCGCCTGCTTCTTCCAGCCTGGCTGCCTGATTCATGCGCATAGCGCACAATGCAGCATCGGCTTCTTCGCTGTTTTCAGCAGCATACAGCTGCGCCGCCGCTTCGTAATCGCCGGAGGCTTCCAGTCTGGCTGCCTCTTCCATGCGCATGGCGGTCAGAGCAGCGGCGGCTTCATCGCTGCCGACAGCGGAAAGAGCCTGCATGGCGCCCGCTGTACGACCTTCTTCTTTCAGCTTCATAGCCTGCTGATACTGCGACTGCCTGAGGAGATTTCGGCTGTCCTCATAGCTGCCAAGTTCCATAAACAGGCTGATCGCCGTTTCATACTCCGCTTTTTCCAGCGCAGCGCAGGCCATTTGATAACGGCATTGCCTGATGCGCTCCGCGCTGTTCTTGTCATTGCCAAGCTCCTGATAAATGGCAATGGCGTTTTCGTACCGCCCCGCTTCCTGTTCAGCGGCAGCCATGGCGTAACGGCACTGCTTGATTTTGCTCTTGCTGTCCCTGTATGCCCCCAGCAGTTCATAGCGTTCAATTGCATCCTGATATGCGCCGTTTTTCATGGCGTTTTCCGCCAGCTGATAGCGCACCTTTTTCAGTTGGGTTTCCAAACCCTTGTGATCGCCGATGGAGGCCAGCAGGCGTTCGGCCTGTTCGGCGTCGCCTTCAGCCAGCACCTTTTCCGCCAGCTGGAAGCGGTGCTGATCCAGCAGTTCCTCCGCATCGGCAAAATCGGTAATGGATTCCAGCAGCGCAATGGCATTGGGCAGATCGCCGCCTTCCGCAAGTGCGGCAGCCCGGTCATACACGCACTGCTGCGCCATTTCCACGCTGTCGCTGTAGGTCGGAATACGCAAAAACAGCTCCATGGCTTTTTCAAGGTCGCCAGCCCCGCGCTTTTCCTGCGCCAGCCTGTACAGGCATTCGTTCGCGCGTTCCTGCGCATCGGCATAGCCGCCCGCCTTCAGGAACCAATCGCCCGCTGCCTCAAATGCTTCCGCGGCAAGTTCGCTTTCCGCCAGCGTGTAATAGCACTGGCCCAGCAGCTGCGCAGCTTCCGCATCGCCGTCCAGCAGAACCAGTTCGTCAATAGCCGCATGATAGTCGCCTTCCGCCATAAGCGTTTCCGCAATCCGGCGGCTGCACTCGTTCACGCGGTCCGCCGCATCGCTGTATGCTCCCAGCTCGCCGAACAAAGAGCGCGCCTGTCTCAAACTTCCGCGTTCCATCAAAGCTTCCGCCTGACGGTAGCAGCTTTCCTTATATTTTTCTTCACTGTCCTGATAGTCGCCGAGCTGAAAGAACTTCATGGCAGCCTGTTCATAGTTTTCCTCTGTCAGATAGAGCACGCCCAGATCGTAATCCGTCTGCAAAGCCCTTTCCGCGCTGTCGCGGTAATCTTCCAGTCCGGCAAACAACGCCTGCGCCTGTACAAGCGATTCTTCATCGCCTGTCTGATGCAGCGCGCCGGCTTTTTGATAATTGCATTCCAGCACCTGCGTCAGAGCGTCCTTGTAATCGCCCATTTCGCTGAATGCTGCGCTTGCCTGATCGTAATGCCCGCCCGACAGCAGATCCACCGCGGTATTGTACCTGACTGTAGGAATGCCCCATACCACCGCTACGATCGCTGCCAAAACCAGCAGGACAAGCGTGCCGGCCAGACGAATGGCATTGCGCCGGCGGCGGCGTTTGGCGGCACGTTGTTTTTCCAGGTTTTCCTGCAGAATGTTGTTTTCCTCGCGGGCCTTGCGGGCTGTTTCCGCCAGTTTCTGCTCATGCGCGGCGATCACATAGGCCACGTTCTCGCGGCTGAAGCTGGCAAACACTGCATCGCGGCGGCGTTCGCAGCGGCAGCAGCGGTCGCTGGCACGCGCATTGGCGCGGCCGCAGACGCACATCCACACCGCATCCTGAAGCTGCGGATAACCCGCCGCATCCTTTCCCGCCACAAAACGCAGTTCATCCAGCGCACGGCCGGGCTGCAGTGTATTCGGCGTATAAAAAGTGAGCGGCGCATTGCCTTTGCGCCAGATGGTCGCGTCGTCAAACCAGACCTTTTCGATCACCAGCTCCACGCCCGCCACGCCATTCCATTCGCCCGGCAAAAGCACCACGCTGAACCGTTCGCCTACGCCTGCCTTCAAACCCTGCATGCGTTCCGTCTGCCGGAAGAGCAGCTTGTCATTCTGATCAAAACAATTCAGCGTTACCTGAACCGAAGTGACCACCTTATCGCTCAGATTATTCATCACGAAGGTGCATTCGGCGTCCTCTTCCGTAGGCAGGGCATACTGCCACAGCTCCACAGGACATGTCAGGTCGATCTTCATTGCGATCCCTCCCTGCTTGATTCCAAAATGCGTACTGTCTTCTTTTGTAATTGTTACGATTTTCCCCATCATTTATTGTACATGAAAATGCCGGAAAAGTATAGAGAAACCATGCAGAAAAGCGTTCTGCATGGTTCGTTTTTTACAATTGTGTGACAACCTTCATCCCTTAGCGGCAGAATTTTTCAATATACGCCTCACGGCACTTGCGAATGACTTCGCGCGCTTCGTCCGCGCCGCGCAGTTCGTCCACCACAGTATCCTTGCCTTCCAGATTCTTGTACACCGTAAAGAAGTGGCTCATCTCGGAGAACAGGTGTGCGGGGAGTTCGCTCACATCCTTGTAGGAATTATAGGTGGGATCCTCAAAGGGGATGGCGATGATCTTTTCATCCAGACGCCCCTGATCCAGCATGGTAATGACGCCGATGGGATAGCAGCGCACCAGGCTGAGGGGCTGGATATTTTCGCTGCACAGCACCAGTACGTCCAGCGGATCGTTATCATCCGCATAGGTACGCGGAATCAGGCCATAATTGGTGGGATAGTGGGTGGAGGTATACAGAATGCGGTCCAGAATCAGAGAACCGGTCTCCTTGTCCAGCTCATACTTTTTCTTGCTGCCCTTTTCGATTTCGATCACCGCGATGAAATCATTCTCTGCAATGCGGGCGGGGGAAATATCATGCCAGATATTGCTCATTGCTTATCACTCCTTGTTCTTTTTACACTGAATATTGTAACAAGTTCTGCGTACTTTGTAAAGCAAAACAGCATGTTTTATGCTATACTGAACGTAGCATCCGCACCAGTACGTAAAGGAGACTGAAACCAATGAAACGAACCCTTCTGCTGTTGCTTTTGGCCGCATGCAGCCTGCTTTTATCAGCCTGTTATACCGAAATTGACCCATGGCCGGAGGCTGATTTGAGCAGCACGCCAACAAATGCGCCCACTGCAACCGTTGCACCCGCAACAGAGGCGCCGCTCACCGCCGTACCCCACCCCCCTCAGCCCACCGGAACCAAAGAACCCCTGCCTGAAGATGCAGTGGATGTTTCGCCCAATTTGAACGGGTAAAATCTTTTATACACTATAAAAAGGCGTATCTGCTTTCGCAGATACGCCTTGTTGTTTGCTTTTGAACGCTCACAAGCCAGATGGCTTGTCCTTCAGTTCAATTATTCGATCACGGAAGCAACAACGCCGGAACCAACGGTACGGCCGCCTTCACGGATAGCGAAACGCAGGCCCTGCTCGATGGCGATGGGGGTGATCAGGGTGATCTCCATGTCGATGTTGTCGCCAGGCATAACCATTTCAACGCCCTCGGGCAGCTTGATGTTGCCGGTTACGTCGGTGGTACGGAAGTAGAACTGGGGACGATAGCCGTTGAAGAAGGGGGTGTGACGGCCGCCTTCTTCCTTGGTCAGAACGTAAACCTGACCCATGAAGTGGGTGTG
>JAFYQB010000126.1 GCA_017547285.1 Clostridia bacterium | reverse complement strand
CTACTCGCCAGACGGCTCGCCGGGCGGCAAACGGAGTAAGGAAAGCCTTGCTGCGCAAGGCTTCCGAAGCTGACGCACATGTCGTCAGCTTCGGAACAAGAGTCGGCGGGCTGCGGCCCTCCGACACCTTCCAATCAGTTGATCGAAAAGAAGAGAGAGGGTTTTCCTCTCTCTCTTCTTTTACCATAATTTTTCCAGTGTTACGTTTCGAAAGTAGTGCTGTACGATCTCCTGCGCCGTTTTTCCCTGCTGAGCCATGCCGTACGCGCCCCACTGGCTCATGCCTACGCCGTGGCCGTAGCCTCTGCCGGACATGCGTACCTTTCCGGCACGGACAGACAGGGTGTTCAATAGTGTGGAGCGCATTTTGGTGCTGCCAAGGCGAATACGAAGGTCGGCAGCATCCACCTCCTTGCCATCCGCTGAAAGGGTAATGGCCCGTCCGCTGTCGCCTTTGGCGTCAATGGAGATGATGCTGTTTTCCTGAAGGGTGATATCTGCTCCGAGCTTGGAAAATGCGCTTTCCACTTCCTCCATGGTGAACTCTGCGACCCAGTTCTGTGCATCGCGGAGGGATTGAGCATCGGCGGTATCGAACACGTTTTGCGGTTCGTTGCCCTGGGTGCACTGGGTATAAGCAGGTTCGGCCTCATCCCATCCCAGCCCAACCGTCGCCAGATCGGTTGCGCCGCCGCTGTGGGCGTGGAACCATGCATAAGGCAGTGCGCCCCTGGAGGACAGGACCATTCCCCGGGTTTCGCTTACAGCCTGCTGAATGCGCTCATTTACATCCGCGGCGGCATAGGCCTGCGCTTCTTCGATATCCGTGGATATATCAGCATCCGGATACTTGCTTTCCTTGTCCTGAATGAATTTCAACACAAAGGTGCGCGCCAGAATCGCCTGTGCCTTGAGGGCTTCCAGCGGCCAGTCATTCTTCATTTCTCCGGCCAGAACGCCCTCCACATAGGTTTCGATATCCATGGCGCGCGATGCTTTTTCTTCCACCACATAGATATGCAGTTCCGGAATGCCCTCACTGTTGAGCGTCAGTTTGCCTTTTGGCCAGTTGACGGCGTCGGCCTTCAGCTGCGCAGCATCGGGCGTTGTTTCGGGTACGGGCGCACCGTGCGCGTTGCTGGTGCAGCCGGTAAGCGAAAGCATGAGATACAGCATCAGCATGGCGCATGCCAGTCTTTTCATCATAGCAAAACCCCTCCTTCTCAGGCAGTATGCCCATTAAGGAGGGGTTTGCATATGGAAATCATTGTTCCGGCAAATAAACCGTCATAGCAGTGCCGGTATCCTGCACAAGAATCGTTTCCGGTTTGCGAAGCATATAGAAGAAAACAAAGAGATCGCCCGCTGCGCCACTCACGTTCATCAGTTGAATGAACCAGACCACCCAAAACCAGCCTGCAGGAACCAGCAGGGACGCTATGCCCAGTCCAATCCCCCAGAACACGAACGGTGCAAGCGCAATGACCAGATAGGCTTTTTTGCCAAAATAGCATTCGCTGCCGGCATAAGCATAGGTGAACGACAAGCCGAAAGCGGGTTTGACATGGCTGTAATGCCACATAAACACACCGTGAACGGCTTCATGACCAATGAGATAAACAATTGAACCAAGGCAGAGTGCCAGCCCCTTGAACACGGCGGCAGAAGCATGGTTTTTCAGATCAAAGAATGCAGCGTGGCCTTCCGGCGCAATCAGCATGCCAAACCCAAGCATACCAAGGGCAAGGACAATCGCCAGAGCGTTCACCAGCAGCATCTGCTTTTTGTTCCTGACCAGGTCAATCTTTTCTGCCTCCATGTAGCCTTCCGGCAGCGTTTCTTTTGCAGAAAGGGAATTCATTGGTTCAGCCCCGTTTCATAGCCATGCTTCTGGCTGGTGCCGTCCTGACGGGCGTGGTTTTCCTTGTTCTTGCCCACATAGACGTTGAACAGGTCGTCGGCCGTCATGCCTGCTTCCAGGCACATGCTGATAAAGAAATGCAGAATATCGCTCAGTTCCTCATGCAGGTTCTGCTGGTTCAGCTCATGGGGATTCTTCCACCACTTGAAGTTGACTTCTTCCAGCAGTTCCGCCAGTTCGCTGAGCATGGCGAGCGTTTGCTTCTGAATCCACTCTTCAGGGGTAAAATCCAGATGACGCTCGGTTTTGAGCTTGTCCTGCAGGCCCTTCTGCAATTCAAAGATCCGTTCCAGCTTATCCATTCAGACCGCCTCCGATATAGCTGAGATACTTTTCCGCGTCACGGCCGACAATGGCTGCGCTGGGGTCTGCGCGGAGCACGCGATTGGCAATCTCCATCACGCTGTCCATGGTAACAGCGTCGATTTTGGCGATGGTTTCCTCGGGCGTGCGCGTCTTGTTAAACAGCAGCATGCCGCGGCCAAGGCTCTGCATGCGCCCGCTGCTGCTTTCCAGCCCCAGCACATAGCCGCCGCGCAGCTGTGCTTTGGCGCTTTTGAATTCCTTCTCGGTCATGCCGTCGCGCAGGAAAATCGCCATCTGTTCCTGAATTTCGCGCAGCACGGTTTCGCCGTTTTCGGGATTGGTGCCTGCATACAGATTAAAGCTGCCAACGCCGCGATAGGAACTGGAATAGGTGTAAACGCTGTAGGCCATGCCCAGATCTTCGCGGATACGCTGGAACAGCCGGCTGCTCATGCCGCCGCCAAGCGCGTTGTTGAACACGCTCAGAGGGTAGATATCATCATGGTTGCTTTCCACGCCGGGGAAGCCCATGCAGATGTGCAGCTGCTCGGTATCCTTGCTGCGCGCCTTGCGCCCGCTTACGAAGTGCTGCTGTACAAACGGCACTTCTTCGCCCTGCTGATTGGGAAATTCATCAAAATAGCGTTCCACCATCTTGAGGAAAGCATCCCAGTCATAGTTGCCTGCAATGGAAAGCACCATGTTCTGCGGCACGTAATGGCGGCTCCAGTAGCGCACCATATCATCGCGGGTATACTGGCGGATCAGCTTTCCGGGTCCAAGGATGGGGCAGCGCAGGGAGCCGTCGTACTGGGCCTCTGCAAGCAGTTCATGCACCAGGTCTTCCGGCGTATCTTCCACCATAGCGATTTCTTCCAGCACCACGCCGCGTTCCTTATTCAGTTCTTTTTCGTCAAACACGGGGCGAAGCGCCAGATCGGCCAGAATGTCTACCGCCAGTTCCAGCTCGTCATCGGTCACCTTGGCATAGTAGCAGGTGCATTCTTTGCTGGTAAAGGCGTTCAGCTGACCGCCGACCATATCCATTTCCTCTGCGATATCGCGGGCGGAGCGGTTTTTGGTGCCCTTGAACACCATGTGCTCGATGAAATGGCTCATGCCGTTTTCATCAGCCGTTTCGTTCATGCTGCCAACCTTGACCCAGATGCCTACGTTACAGCTGCGTACATGACTGAGCTTTTCGCCTACCACGCGCAGGCCGTTGGGCAGGGTAATTTGATCAAACATGGAGTTCCTTTCTGCCCACATGGGGCAAAAGCCGCCTCTTGCATGGCGCGAGCCAGCATCGGGCGGCTTTTGATTGGTTTTACGGGGGGGGGGCTCCGGCGGCCAAAGGGCTCTGCCCTTTGGAAACCCGCTTAAGGGGCTAAGCCCCTTAAGAATCCCTGGGCTGAGAACCTTCGGTTCTCAGTGGGGGAGAAGGCGATTTGTTTGGACGCAGTGTTCACGAACCAATGGGCGCGTAAGTCAAGATGGCCTTGCAAAGCTATTGGCGGAACTGTCTGCGGCCACTGGCCGCTCAGGTGCGGTCGCTGCCGCCGGCGGGACGACCGTCACGACGCGGGGGACGACGACGCACGCCGCCGTTGTTG
>JAFYQB010000125.1 GCA_017547285.1 Clostridia bacterium | reverse complement strand
TTTCCTTACACCGTTTGCCGCCCGGCGAGCCGTCAGGCGAGTAGGCAAACGGTGCTATCTTCGGCGGAAAAGATCGCGTCAGCGAGCTTTTTCGACGGCCTGAAGAGATGACTTTTTCAGTCATCTCCTTTGCTTTCTTATTTGTCCGTATATACCCTTGATGGCATGTACTGCATCATCGCCCGACCATAACTGGCGCAGAGCGGCGGTTCTGGTTCCAGAATGATATCCACATCGCTGGGTTGACCGATCATTTTTCCCTGAAGCACCTGATCCACCAGATCAATCAGGTCGCACAGCCAGCCGAGGCTCAGCGGGTTATAGGGCAGCAGATGGGAACCGAAGCACTGCCGCGAGTGGCCGCCCAACAGCTTCATACGTCCGCCGTGTGCAACACACCATTTCAGCAGCTGAAGCAGGCTGGGATAATATTGATCCAGCGGCAGGGCGCTGGGCCACTGCATCCATACATCGTTGCCGCTGCCGATGGCGTCGCCGGTGAAAAGAAGATGATTCTGCTTTTCCAAAAGAACAATGCTTCCGGGCGTGTGGCCGGGCACCTCCAGCACTTCCAGCGTTTTGCCGCCCAAACCGATCAGGTCGCCGGTGCGGACGTCCTTTGCACTGCGCAGGTTCAGCTGTTTATCTTCCATCATCATCTGCAGGAAGCTTTCCGGCAGTTCGAATTCGCGGTGGCTCATGTACACTTCGTCAAACTCATCCATGTGGTAAATGTGGTCGCTGTGTGCGTGGGTGATGATCAGCAGCAGGGGTTTTTGCGTGTACTGACGAATGATGGGCAGAATGCTTCGTCCGTGCGTGCAGCCGGTATCGATGACGGCTGCACGTTCATCGCCTTCCACGATGTAAAAGGTGTGTCCGCTGCTGTTGGTAACGCTGTAAACGCCTGTTTCGATACGCAGTACACAAAACTCTGTATCCATCTTTTATACCTCCAGATACTTGCAAACTTCCTGTGTCAAACGCTGAATGGTTTCCTCTGTGGCGAGCCGTCCTTCTTCGGCCGTGGCGTAAACACGGGGATCATCCCCGGCTACTGCTTCGGGGAAAATAGCTGGATCTGGATCAAGCTCATTCAGATCAACCAGCTCGGGATGAAAGTGCATCATGATCGAAGTTTCATTCGCTGCTGCATGGTCCGACTGAAAACCGCGTTGGGTGTCCTCAAAACAGGCGTTGATCAGATGAAGACCATATTTTTCCTTCATAACAGGAATGATTTTGCGAAATGCCCTGTTGGAAGGGCCGTGACCGTGACCGATGACCACCTTGAACCCCGCACGTTTAAGCTGCGCCATGATGTGATCCAGCAGCTGATCATAGAAATCATCCGGCACATGGTAGGCGGAGCCCTCCAGCTGGCGTGCGGGCTGGCCATCCGGCCGGTAACAAAAATCCATGCCGTAATACGTTTTTCCGTCGATTTCTGCGGTTCTGTCCGGTGCAACAAAAAGCATGGGCAGCACAACGCCGCCTAACCGGCGCGCCATTTCGCAAAACAGCCCTCGGCTTTGCAGGCCATCTGAACCAAGCGGCAGGTGCAGGCCATGCCACTCCAGCGTACCCAGTGGAAGGTAGGCAATGGGCGCTTTGGCGATACGTTCAGCAAATTCTCGTGGCCGCAGCTCTTCATACAGCACTTTTTCCATGATGAATCTCCTTCCGGTATGTGATATAATATCCATAGCGATGTCCTGTAACGAAAGAAGGGTATAGGAATGAAGAAAATCAAAATCGGCGTTGTGGGCGTAGGACGTGGTAAAAACATGATCCGTTACTGCGCTGCCGTGGATAACGCGGAAATTGTGGCCATCTGCGACAAGTGGGCGGACGGGCTGGATATGATGAAAAAGCGAATGACCGGTCACAGCATTACTTATTACACAGAATATGATGAATTCCTGAAGCACGATATGGATGCTGTAGTACTGGCCAACTATGCCACCGAGCATGCACCTTTTGCCATCAAGGCCATGAAAGCAGGCAAACACGTTTTGAGCGAAGTGCTGCCCGTACAGACCATGAAAGAGGCTGTCGAGCTTGTGGAAACAGTGGAAGCAACCGGAATGATTTACGCTTACGCTGAAAACTACTGCTATATGCCCGCTCCGCGGGAAATGCGCAAGCTGTACCGCGAAGGCAGACTGGGCGAATTTGAATACGGTGAAGGCGAGTATGCTCACAACTGTGAGCCCATCAATCCAGAGATCACCTACGGCGATCCTGATCACTGGCGCAACAACACCTATTCCACCTATTACTGCACGCATTCGCTGGGGCCGATTCTGCACATTACCGGCCTGCGGCCTGTATCCGTCATCGGCTTTGAAAGCCTGAAGGTAGATCGCGCGCGCCGCATGGGCCGCAAGCGCGGCCAGTTTGGCATCGAGATGGTCACGCTGGAAAACGGCGGCATCGTCAAGAGCGTTCATGGCGATCTGTACCGTGATTCCGTCTGGTATACCCTGTACGGATCTCAGGGCCGCATGGAATCCGCCCGCGAGGATGCGGAACACGGTGATATCTACCGCATTTACGTCAACAGCGACGAGTATTCCGGCGAATACGCTGAACGCCCGGTGGAAAGCTATCTGGTGGAAATGGAAGAAATGGCGGATGACTTCGGCCACGGCGGTTCCGATTACTACTGCATGAAGCATTTCATCAACCGCCTGCTGGGTGATGAAACCGCCGAAATCATCGATGTTTATGAAGCGCTGAACATGAGCCTGCCGGGAATCTTTGCCTATCGTTCTGTGCTGAACGGCAACCAGTCCATGGCGATCCCCGACCTGCGCAAAAAGGAAGTGCGCGACCAGTATCGCAACGATACGGCCTGCACCATCGCTTCTGCCGCAGGGGATCAGCTGCTGCCCACCTGTTCCGCCGGTACGCCGGAGATTGATCCCGCCGTGTATGAGGGCATCCGTCAGAAATGGCTGGTCATCAAGGAACGCAAGGAAGCGGAAGCACGCGAGGAAGAAGCCAAAGCCCTTGCCAAAATGGAAAATGAAAACTGATGTACAGAATCCGGGGCCGATGAACGGCCCCGGATATTGTTCATCAATCGATTTTTCGGAACCACAGCAGCTTGTTCAGCGGCGCGGCCAGTACGGGGGCGGTGCCGCCTTCGTACACATTGCCGTCCGCATCCTGCCAGCGGCCGTCGGGGAACACGACCTTGCGCTCGAACGTACCCTTGGTGACAACCGGCGCAGCCAGCAGTTTTTCGCCCAGCATAAATTCATCCACAATGCCGGCATAGCCCTTGTGAGGATCGTTGTATTCCAGCGTGCGCATGATGGGTTCGCCGGTCTTTTCGCTTTCGTGAACCAGTTCCAGAATGTCATTGGCCAGATCCTGATGCAGCTTGGCGGCCTCTACCACGGCCTGCTGGTTTTCTTCGTTCAGGCAGGTCCAGGGAGACCAGCTGAACTGCATCATGGGGAACATGGCGGAGCACTGTGCCATGCGCACAAAAAGCTCTTCATCCATTTCAAAGCCAGGCAGGAAACGGAACGACCATTCGCCGCCGCCCACCATGTCGGGGCATACGAAGGGATGACCCACCAGACCGCAGGTCAGTGCGCAGGGAATAAGCATGTTGATGCCGGGACCGTCCCACGTAGGGTGCTTGTCGCGCAGACGCTGGATGCAGTTCTTGCCGCCGCCCTTGTAAGTATCCTTGTACTCATGATAGGGATAACGGCGGCCAAATTCATTCCATGCCTGGTTTAGGTCATGTGCAGTCATCGTGGTGTCAAACTCGCCGTTCGCCACGTTGTCGTTGTGATAGTCGTGAGGCGTGCCGCCGTCAAACTTGAAGCCATCCACGCCATAGTCCTTTATCAGGTGCTGCAGCTTGTCATCCAGGAACTTGGCATCCCAGGGATTGGCCAGATTCAGGGCGGCGCTGTAACCGTTCCACCAGTGAATCAGCGCAACGTTGTTGTCTTCGTAATTTTCTTTTCCCTTAACGCGCAGATACAGGTTTTTGGCCATTTCGGGATCGGTTCCCTTCAGCGGGCGCAGAGAGCGCACAAAGTCAGGGCCATCCGCACAGACGTAAGGAACGACCCACAAAAGCACCTTGAAGCCCATTTCGTGCAGCTTGTCCACCATCCCCTTGGGATCCGGGAAACGGGCAGGATCGAATTCCCATACGCCGTAGCGGCCATGCCAGCCTTCGTCAATAATAAAGATTCCCGGAGGATAGCCGTGATCCAGCCATCCCTGTGCAAAATCCAGAACGCCCTGCTGGGTGGGATAATAGGTGAACTCCATCCACGTGTTGTACTGAGCAGTGGTAAAGAAGGCTTCCGGCAGCATGCGGCCATCGCAGGGAAAGTGACGCTTCTGGGCTTCCTGATAGGCTTCACGCAGGTTGGAACCGAGCGTTTCCAGCGTGATTTCTTCGCCTTCCATCTCAAAAACGCCGTTTACAACGTCTACCTTGAACGGATGATCGCTCCAGATGCAGCGGCCCATATTGGACAGGAACAGGGGCATGGTCTGGTTGCTGCAACGGTGGTAAAAGTCCTGATGATATTCCGAAGCAGCGGTCAGCGGGCAGGCGTCGCTGCCAACCGTGCCGCCCCACCAGTATTCGTTTTCCAGCATTTCAAAACGGTATTGCATGGGAGGAACCTCCTTGAAAAAATAGCGGAAGCGCCTGATGACGCTTCCGCTGCTTGGGTCTGATTTACGCGGTGTGCACCGTCAGTTCAAAGCTAGATTCGCCGTCGGCAGGCAGAATCCTGCTCACATCCACCTTGCTGAAGGAGTCCTTGTCCACATACAGGGAGAAATGCTTGTGCTTTTTGAGCATGGTGCCGGGGATCAGGTTGGTCAGTTCGTTGTGCAGGGTGCCTTCGATGGCGTTGGATTTTTCGATGTAGGGCACGGCGGAAATGATCTTTTCGCACATCATGATGCGCTTTACGCTCATGCTCACGGCCTGCTTCGGTACATCGTCGGGGGTAGCAAACCAGCCTTCATGCACCTGCTGAGCCTTGCAGGTATCGTTGAGGTTTACGATGATGTAAGCATCCTCCACGTCAAAATCAGCGGGCGGATCGTTGAAGGCGATATGGGCGTTCTGGCCGATGCCGATCAGACCTACATGGATGGGGCCCTTGTTGAGCTCTTCGGTCAGCTTGGCAATGCACTCAGGGGTGCCGTCCACAAAATTGACCTTGCCGGGATGAACCTTATCCACAAAGCGCTCCTGCAGGTACTTGCGGAAGGAGGCAATGTGGGTGATGGGCAGATCCACGTACTCGTCCAGATGGAACATTTCCACCTTGCTCCAGTCGATGCCGGGCTGGGCGATCAGGGCTTCCAGGGTAGTGAACTGACTGGCGCCGGTGGACAGGATGATGCGGGCACAGCCGTCCTTGGCGATGGCTTCGCGCAGAATTTCAGCGGTTTCAAGGGCAGCGTGCAGACCGAGGGAAGCGGCATCCGGGCTAACAGTAATGTGCATCATGGTGGTATATCCCCTTTCTATTGTTTCAGGCTTTGAAAGCTTCGGGCAGATATTCGGCAGTGTTCTTCAGCATCTCTTCATACAATACGCGGGCATCCCAGGGATTAACGTTCTGCATAAGCGGATCATTCAGGAATGCGTGGAAGGCCAGCTCCTTGTCGCCCTCCATCACGGCTTTGAGAACATTCTTCTGGTTGATGGCATGCGGCATCACCAATCCCAGCGGACCGCCAGGCAGGTCGCCGGTCATCACAGGGGTTACGCCCTGACGGTTGAACAGCGCATTGGTTTCCACCACTGCGCCAAGCGGCAGGTTGGTGATCTGGCCGCGGTTGGGCAGGTTGACGTTGGTAAGCATATCGCCCAGGCCCAGCAATGCCTTCATCATCAGATGGCCTTCTTCGCCGGAGGGAGTAAGCTCAATGGGTTCTTCGCCGCTGCGCAGACGTTCGCTGCGGGCAAGGCGTTCCTTCAGGTCTTCTTTACGCCAGGAAACCTGCGTGAGGCCAAAACACCACTCCTTGACTGTTTCGGGATTCCTGAGATACCACGGGGGCAGGAACTCAGTCAGGTGACGGTCGCCGGCAGCAGGGATAGCGCCGTAGCGCAGGAACATATCCATCAGCGCACGGTGGGCGCACTTGAAAGGATCGCCGCGCCACAGGCTGTGGCCGGTTTCATCATAGCCGAATTCCAGGTGTTCGCGGCAGAAATCCGCAAACATGGGGAACAGATCGATCTCGTTGTAATATGCGGAAGTGATCCACGTAAAGTGGTTCACGCCGCTTACAGTGCAGCGCAGATCCTGACGCTGCGCCTCAACACCCAATTTATCGTGCAGCATGCAGCACAAAAGATCCATTGCATGGAAGACTTCATGGCAGCAGCCAAAGGCTTTGATGCCTGGATAAACTTCGTACAGTGCAGCCACACACTGGGCCATGGGATTGGTAAAGTTCAAAACCCAGGCATCCGGTGCGTACTGCCTGATGGCTTCGGCGATGGGCACATACATGGGAATGGTGCGCAGAGAACGGATGATGCCGCCCGGACCCACCGTATCGCCAACAGCCTGATACACGCCGTATTTTTCAGGCGCGTGCACATCGCTTTCCATTTCGTCAAAAGTGCCGGGCAGGATAGAAATGATCACAAAATCCGCGCCGGTCAGAGCGGCTTGCAGGCTGTCCACGGCGGTATACTTCCAGCGAGCTTTGGCATCCGGATGAGCAGACATCTTGTTTCCGATGACGGCGTTGTTTTCCGCGGCTTCATGGTCGATATCATACAGCCGGATGGTTCCCTCCATCTGTTCTTCCAGCGCCAGATCGCGCATGAAGCACCAGGCCCAGTCACGTGACCCGCCGCCGATGTAAGCCACAATCAGATCTTTTGCACAGTTGCCAGAGTATCTCATTTGGGCATCCTCCTTGACACTTCTGTTTTTCACCAGTTATAATGTAACATATTCTGTTGGAGATTCAAGTATTTTGGAAAAAAGCCGGGGGTTTGTATGAAATACATCATGAAGAACATGTCCTTCGCGGCGGAAAAACGCGATTCGCACATCATGGTTTACAACGAAGTGCATCCGGACATTGAGTTCTACTATCTCAAGGAAGGAGAGCGGCTTTACTTTGTGGAAAACCGCACCTACCATCTGACCGCCGGATGCAGTATTATGATTGCTTCCAACCGCATCCACAAGACCTCTTCGGTGGTGGGGTTGCAGTCGCACGAACGAATGCTTTTGGAGGTTCATCCGGATTTCCTGCCCGCACTTTCCGCTGCCTATCCGCATGTCAGCTTTGACTATTTGCTGAGCCAGACGGCGGTCATCGCCACGCCGGACAACCCGTATTGTCAGGTAATCGCCTCTATTTTTGAGGAGATTGATAGGCTGACGCGCGAACAGCCTTTTGGATACGAGGAAGAAGTGCAGTGCAATGTGTTCAGGATGATGCTGAATTTTCATCGCTCATTGGACAATTCCGCCGACAGCACCGTAGTGTTCAGTCCCAAGCACCAGAAAATTTATGAAATCGTGGAGTACATTTCCGCCAATATGGGCGACATTGAATCGCTGGATTCACTGTGCACACATTTTTTCATCAGCAAGTACTATCTGTGCCACAGTTTTAAGGAAGTAACCGGACTGAGCGTGATGGCTTTCCTGAACATGACGCGTGTGCTGCGCGCCTGTGTTCTGCTGCGCGAGGACGAACTGACTGTTGCACAGGTGGGAAAGACGGTAGGCTTTGGCAGTGCTGCCCACTTTACAGATGTTTTCAAACGGCTGGAGGGCGTTACTCCCCACGAATACCGGCGGCAGTATGCCCGTCAGCCGCATGCGTAACGTTCAGCGTGCGGCCTGACGCAGGCAAAGCAGCATGAGCTGTGCCATTTCAGGATCGAACCTTGCGCCGTACAACCCGTCTTCTTCAAAACCTTTCATCAGGCGGCCTTTGGTGAGCAGTTGACTGAGCACCACTGTGCCGCTTGTTTTTTCAGGTCTGAAGGAGCAGGCGGCTATCTGCTTGAGCCCGCGGCCGCATACGGCGATGGGTTCGGGCGGAGGAGCCGGCGTTTTGCATTTGGCCTCTTCCAGCAATCGACCCAGTGGAATGATCTGCATTTCTGCTTCCGGGTCGATTCTTTTTTCCAGAGAAGGCGCATCAGCCACCAGAAAGCGTACACGGCTGCGAAGCAAAGCGGCTGTTTCTTCTGACGGTTCGGGAGAAAACGCATAGAAACCTTCCAGCTCGTAAGCAGTGCAATGCGGACTGTTGAGAAGCGTGTCTTTTTCTGCACCGCGCCGAATCCACTGCTCCAGCATACCCTGATGATCGGCAGGTTCCAGTTCCATGGAAACAGCCGGCGCCGTCAGACCGCCGCGGTAGCCATTGGACAGCTGAAGTGCACCGCGCTGCAAACCTTCAAAGGCTTTCTGTCTCTGCGGAGGGTGGCAGCAGCTTTCTGCTTCAGCCAGTGCATCGAAACGGAGAATGCGGCCGAAGGGCAATTCATACCGCCAGCTCTGCTGATGGCGAAGGTGCGTATCGCCATCCAGACGGATCTGAGAGCGGTCGTTGAAATAGCCTTCGCCCAGCAGCTTTGGGCCAATCTGGGCGAGCAGCATGCCTGCTCCACAATGAATGCGCTCCTCAACACTTTGACGGAATGCTTTATCGCACTGCATTTGCTGCAGCGCTTCGTTGCCGCCCAAAAGCAGTGCGGGATGCTGAGGATCCTCCCGGAGCCCGTTCGCAAGCGCAAAGGCACGCAATTCCGGTTCTTCTGAAATCATGGCAAAAGACAAATCTTTCAGTTCTTCCAAACCGATGGTGCGATGCAGCCGGACGGGCCAGGCAGATACAGGGTATGGCTCATCCAGCAGACATGCTTTCAGTACAGCACGGGTTCCTGCGGCAGGAAGCGTAAAATGCGCCGGTACAATCATGCTTGAGTGCGGCTCCACCTGGTTTTCATAAACCTGGCTGCGGAACTCATGCCCCGCATCATCCTCCACGGCGGTCTGCCAGTGCAGCACAGCGGGGGAGGATGAATCGTTTATCAGCCATACGTTAGCAATGATGTTCTGTCCTGGTTCAAATGAACGATCCCACAGCTCCAGACTGGCAGCGCACGGAGCAAAAAAAGCGGAACAGGCCTGCCAGACATCTTTGGGAACGCCGTCCTCCAGACGGCCAAGGAAGTGGTGATTGCCATCCTCAGGAGAGGAGAGAGCACAGAATGTAGCGCATCCCGCTACGCCAACCCGCCGCCAGTATTCACCGACCCGGGCGTTTGCCAGCGCCTGCAGCTGGCTGCGTTCTTCTGCGGTGTGTGCGTTGCCCAGAAATCGTTCAAAGGCTTCAGCCGCTTCGGGATAACCGCCCGGTTCCAGACAGCCGTCCAGATAGTTACCGCCAAATTCATCCACCATAGCAGCGCCGGGCAGCTCGTAGGCGCTGTCATACGACAAATTCAAATTTTCAAAGAGGCTCCACCAGTACTTGTGCACATGCACCACATCGCGGTGAGAAATCACCGCATGCGGGAACTCGCCGTTCAGCGCGTTCAGCGCGCGGTAGGCGGTTTCCAGTTCAGGGCCTTCTGTTTCATTCCAGAGTTGGATGATACATACGCTGGGGTGTTGCGCTGCAAGCGTAAGCAGCTCGCGCCACTGCTTGATCAGACTTTCTTCGCACGCCTTCATGCCGTGGAAGAACAGCCATTCCAGCTGTACGCACAGGCCGTAACGGTCGCACAGATCCAGCAGCGTTTCCATGGGGGCACCCAGATGAAAGCGCAGCAGGTTCGCGCCTGCCTTTTTGAGCCGCTGGATGATGTTTTTCTCAAACCAGTCACTGTCAAAGGCAACGGTACGTCCTTCGGGATCGCGGCAGAAACGATGCCATACTACCGACGTGCCGCGTAGTCGGATGGGCGACTGATTGAGTTCAAAAGCATTGTCTTTGACGGAAAAATGGCTCAGACCGCAGGAAATTGTCTGCTCCGAACGAACAGCACCATCATCCGCCGTTACCTTCAGTTGGTATACGACGGGCTGTTCCGGCGACCAACAAGTCAGCTTCGCCGGAAGGAAAACTTCATTCATGCCGTGAACTGCCGTGGTTTCCATTCGGGCAAGGCAGATGCCGCTGGCATCCAGCAATTCTGCCATCATATGGCAAGCGGCGGATGCATCTATTTCTACCCGGGCGTGCACGCCGGTTTCATCGACTTGAGGCACAATACGCATGACTGCAGCTTTACCAACCGGATACAGCAGCACGTCATCCCACAGACAGCAGGAAAGGTTGCTGCGCCAGAGGTCAGCATCGGGAATTCGGGAAGCATCCGAAACCGGCATATCATCCAGCGCACACAGCCGGATCTCCAGTTCGACTTCTGCACCGGGCACGCAGTCCGGATGAGTAAACAAATGCCGGGTCGCCGCCATGCCGCCTTCGGACTCAGAAACCCGCAGTCCGTTCACAAACACCTGCGGACGAAAGCGTGCGCCTTTGAGCACCAGCAGCAAACGGGTGAAGGGCTGCGCAGGCAGGCGTACCTTTCTGCGCAGCCAAAGAGGTTCTGATTTTGAGGGATCCAGTACAATGCCCGGAACGCAACAGGATCCCCGGTATCCGTCGGGACCGCCGTATTCCCATGTTCCATTCAGACAGAGCATGCGGATTCCTCGCTTTCCATCAACCCTTCACAGAACCGATCAGTACACCTTTGGTGAAGTGCTTCTGTACAAAGGGATAGATACAGATGATAGGCACAATGCTGACAACAATGGTAGCGTACTTGACGGCAGTGGAAGGCATCCACGGGCGTACAAAGTCGCCGGCTTCTTCCAGAATGGTACCCTGAGCCAGAACGATGAACTGGCGCAGCCATACGGTGATGGGCCACAAGTCGGTGTTATCAATGTAAATAATGGATTTAAGGTAGTCATTCCAGAAATACACCGCGTAGAACAGCGCGAAGGTGGCGATGGACGCCTTGGACATGGGCAGAGCAATGTGCAGGAAGCTCTGAGCTTCGTTGCAGCCGTCGATGCGCGCGCTTTCTTCGATGCTGGCGGGCAGTTCGCGGAAGAAGTTCATCATGATGATCAGGTTGGAGGAGCCGATGGCTGCGGGCAGCCAGATGGCCCAGTAAGTATCCTTCAGGTGCAGTACATTGGCCAGCAGTACGTAATCGGGGATCAAACCAACGGAGAACAGCATGAAGAACATTACGCAGAACATCATGAAGTTGCGGCCGGGCAGGTAGTTCTTGCTCAGGCCATAGGCGGTCATGGTGGTCACGATCACAGCGATAATGGTACCGCCTGCGGTCAGCGTAATGCTGTTGAGCAGGGAGGTCATGGTGCGGCGGCTGTGGATGATTACATCATACGCGTCCAGAGTGAATCTGCCGAATTTCAGCTGTGCCAGGCCGCTGGAGGAAAAGCTGCCAATGAACACATAAGCAATCGGGATCAGCATTACGCAGGAGAGAACCACGAAGAAGATGACGTTAAAAACGTCAAACACTTTACCCGCACGGGACTGATTCAGTTTAGTCGTGCTGCTCATCAGAACAGTCCCTCCTCTCCGATGGCATTGGAAATGGCGTTGGTTGCTATGATCAGGATCGTGCTGACGATGGATTTGCAAATGCCGATGGTGGCGGCATAGGAATAGGTGCTTACATCGCGGGCGGGCTTGAACAGGCCGCACAGACCTACTTCGTATACATAGGTATCAAATACCTGAGCCACGTTGCGGTTGAGAGAGTTCATCATCAGGTAGATCTGCTCAAAGCCGGTATCCAGGAAGGAACCCATGCGCAGGATCAGCGTGATGACGATGGTGGAACGGATGGCGGGCAGCGTGATGTGGATCAGCTGCTTCCATCGGCCTGCACCGTCGATCACGGCAGCTTCGTAAAGCTGCGGATCGCAGCCGGAAAGCGCCGCCAGATAGATGATGGTACCCCAGCCGGATTCCTTCCAGATACCTTCCACGATGTACATGGTGCGGAACCACTGTTCACTCTCCAGGAAGGGGATCATCTCTTTGCCTGCAGCCTTGAGCATGGCATTGACGATGCCGTTGGGCGCAGGGCCGACCAGCAGAATCATGATACTGGCCAGAACCGCCCAGGAGATGAAGTGCGGCAGGTACAGAATGGACTGCACAGTGCGCTTATAGCGTTCCATGCGGATTTCGTTGAGCATCAGAGAAAGAATGATCGGAATCGGGAAACCAATACCAACACTGAGAACCGCCAGCATGAGCGTGTTGCCAAGCAGACGGGGAAAGTCCGAACTTGTAAAGAATACCTGGAAATTGCGGTACCAGGGATCCATCCAGGGGCTGGACATACCCAGCAATTCAACCTGCGGAGAATATTTCTGGAACACGATACGCAGATAGGTAAGCGGTCCCAGACGGAAAACAAGATAATAAATGATGCCGGGAAGCAGCAGCAGATAAATCCAGCGATACTTCCACAGCTTGGAAAATGACTTTTTCAGCGAAAAAGTCTTCTTCTGCGCAATACTGGTCATAGTTGCGTCAACCCTTTCTGTGGGTTCTTATCGTATCCAATCATACAGTCAAAAAAGAGGAAAAGGGGGACGGAGCAGATAGCTCCGCCCCCCTTGATGCAGGGATCAAGTTGATTACTTGGTGTAAGCAGCGTTGACGCTGTCGATGATTTCCTGACCGCCTTCAGCCAGCCACTTGTCGCGAGCAGCGATGAAGCCGTCCTTGTCGATCTGGCCCATCATGTACTGAACGCGAGCGTCGGAGATGATGGTCTGGATCTGGATGTCCAGGTTCTGCATATCGGTGTTCATGTAACCCATGGACTTGTCAACCACGGCGTAAGCTTCGTTCTCAACGGACTTACGGGTGATCTGAGTGGCCAGGGTTTCGGGAGTGCCGTAGTTCACGCCCATGATGCGGCGGGGGAAGGTGGAGCCCCAGATGGCGTTCTTTTCGTCAACGGCCAGCTTCTGCTGTTCTTCGGTCTGAGTGTAAACGCCGTCAACCATGGTGTAGTGCACGCCTTCAACGCCCAGCGCGATCAGCTTGTCGGTTTCGCTGTGAGCGGTGAACATATCGGTGATCAGCTGCAGCAGCTTTTCGAGTTCAGCTTCGGTCTTCACGGCGTACTTGGGGATCAGGATGCCGCCCAGGCTGCCGCGGGACAGGGTGGAGGAGGTAACGCGGGTGCCGTCCATGGTGAAGACTTCCTGCTGAGCAACGATGTTCCACTTGTCCTTGCCAACGATGTTGTCAAGGTTGTCGTAGTCGTTGGATACGGAGCCGGCAGCGCTGGTGCACATGGAGCCGGACACGTTGTTGGCCAGAGGAGCATGCTTGTTGGTGTTGATGGCGAAGTCGGTGTTCATGTAGCCGTTGGTGTACATCCACTTGAACAGCTCGAGGGTCTCGAAGTACTCGTCGAAGAAGAAGTAGGGCATCAGCTTGCCTTCTTCGGTCTCACCCCAGCCAACGGGGCCGCCCATCATGGCCATGATGAGGTTGAAGCCGGCGTAGTCGAGTTCTTCGTTGTCGTCATCGCAGTAAGCGAAACCGATGGTATCGTTCACGCCGTTGCCGTCGGGGTCGCCGGTCGCGAAAGCTTCAACCATGGCCTTGAAGTTCTCGATGTTTGTGGGGGGCTGCAGGTTGTAGCCCTTGGCGTTCAGAGCTTCCATCCAGTCCTCGCGGTACAGGATGCCCAGACGGGCGCCGGAAGCGATGAGGGGGAACAGGTAGTTGCGGCCGTCGATGGAGGTGGCAGCCAGAGCAGCGGGGGTGGTCAGTTCCTCACGGAACAGATCGTTGTTCTGGATGTAATCGGTCAGATCCCAGAACACGCCGGACTGGCACATGTCGATGTAGTTGGCATTGGAGGTAACGCCGCTGGCAACGGTGTAGATCATGGGCTGATCGGTGGAAGCCATAACGGTGTTGAACTTGGTGGCGGCGTCGCCGGATACGACCCAGGTAACGTCGAAGTCAACGTTCAGCGCCTTTTCCACAGCAGAGGTGATGGTGTTCTTTTCATCGGCGATGGGTTCGTCTTCGGTGTAGAAGGTGCTGATAATGGTTACCTTGTAGGGTTCTTCAGCCAGCGCGAAGCTGAAGCTCGTCATCAGCAGAACCAGAGAAAGGAACAGTGCTACGAGTTTCTTCATGGAATATTGCCCTCCTTTTAGTATGGGGTTTCCTAGTTGGTTTCATTATATCATCCTCGCAAAACTGTGCAATAGTTTCTGGTGTAAACAACAAGCGCACACATTTTAGGGTAATACGAGAGCAATTTTTCCGGATTGTACATACTGGTGGTGAAAAATTGCTTTTGAACATCGCGGCAGCAGTGGAGCAAGAAAAATATAAAAACCACCTTTTGCAGAGCAATATTTCTTGATTTGTTTTCTGCGCCCTGCTTCCTTTTGGTATTGAACAGGCGGATTCTTGCTGTGAAGATGCGTGAAAGGGCTGTTCTTGCTTTTTCGTCCATTCATGTCAAAACACGCAAGGGGACAGGGAGCAGTTTGCAGAATTGATGTATATATCTTGTAATTGCGGAGCTGAAAAATATGGCAGATATGCTGGTCAACCTGTTAAAATTGCCCCCGAAGGACGAGCTGATTTTGAAACTGAAAAAAGAAGGGATCCAGATTCGCAGGCCGCTTCCGCCGGATAAATTGCGTATCGTAAACTGGCTTCTGGAAAACCGCAGCATGAACGCTGCCAGCGAATGCGATGTGTGCTTTGCCCACACGCCTGTCAGCTGTTATATTGCCACGCGTGGCGCGCAGATTCTGGGCTACGGCTGCTATAACGCCACTGCGCCGGATTTCTTTGGCCCCACCTTTGTGCTGCCGGAAGAACGGGGAAAGGGCATTGGCAAGGCATTGCTGCTTTGCTGCCTGCATGCGCTGAGAGAAATGGGTTACGGCTATGCCATCATTGGCAGCATCGGGCCGCAGGCCTACTATGAGAAGTGCGTAGGCGCCATGCTTATCCCTGATTCCACTCCCGGTATCTATAAGGACTATCTGGGTGGAATCGAGGACGGTGAAGTACCGCCGGACCTTGACTGATGGGGTGATTGAATGAAATTTGAGTTGAAGCTTCTTTCGGCGCTGGATAAGGTTTTTCAGGATCAGGAGCCATTTGCACAGCCTGATCTGCCCATGCCATGCGGTTTCCAGAACGAAAACTTCGCCTTTCAGGCTGCCTACCGCCTGACGGATACAGAGGAAATGTGGATCGACTTCCGTGTGGAGATTGATTCGCCCATCGCCTCCTGCATTCATGTGCGTCAGGTGAAGCAGGTTCCGGTTTCCTTTCCTATTTATGATGACCACGATGACGATTATGTGCGCACCGCACCCGGCATGTATCCCGATCTGCTGTCGGAGATCCATCCGGCCTCGCTTTATGCGTTTCCCAACCGCTGGGGCAGCGTATGGATCGACGTGAATCCCACGGCTGATACCGCGCCCGGCGTGTACCCTTTACGGATCAGGCTGATCAGGGAAGCAGGCGGCAAACGCTTCAATGAACCCAGCGGTCAGGTATTGGCCGAAGCCGTGCAGCAGGTGGAGATCCTGCCTGGTCAGCTTCCGCCTCAAAAGCTGATCCACACCAAATGGTTCTACTGCGATGCGCTTGCGAACTACTACCATGTGCCTGTTTTTTCGGAAGAGCACTGGCGCATCATTGAACATTTTATCCGAAAAGCAGTGGAAGGCGGCATCAACATGATCCTGATGCCGGTTCACACCCAACCCATCAACACCTATATCGGCGGCGAACGTCTGACCACGCAGCTGGTGGAGATCGTCGCAGAAAACGGCGAATATCGCTTTGATATGTCCAAGGCCCGCCGGTGGATCGCCATGTGCAAACGCTGCGGCGTGGAATACTATGAGGTCGCTCATCTCTTTACGCAGTGGGGCTGCCAGCATGCACCCAAGATCATTGCCAAAGTGAATGGACAGGAGCAGCGCCTCTTCGGCTGGGAGACGGACTCCCAGTCCGAGGAATACCGACATTTTTTGGAGGCCTATCTGCCTGCGCTGGATGAACTGTTCAAAGAGGAGGGCGTACAGAATCGGGTGGTCTGGCACATTTCCGATGAACCATCCGAGACCAATCTGCCTTATTACCTTGCAGGCAAGGAACTGGTGCAGCGCGTCCTCCCACACGCGGTGATCATGGACGCGCTGGAGGATGTGCAGTTTTACACTCGCGGCGTGGTGGAGCATCCTGTAGCAACCGTGCATACAGCGGAGCAGTTTGTGAAAGCCAATGTCAGGGATTTATGGGTATACTATGCCTGCGATGATTACATCGGCGTGTGCAACAACTTTATTGCTATGCCGTCCGCCCGCTGCCGCATTTTTGCGCTGCAGCTGTTCAAATACAACATTGCCGGTTTCCTGCACTGGGGCTATAACTTCTATCATACTGCGCGTTCGCAGTATACAATCGACCCTTATGCCTCCACCGATGCAGACGGCCGCTATCCTGCGGGCGATCCGTTCCAGGTGTATCCCGGGGCGGACGGCAAGCCGGAAGAATCCATCCGCATGGCGGTATTCAGCCATGCTTTGCAGGATCTGCGCGCCATGAACTGGCTGGCCGAACTGACCAGCCGCGAGCATGTAGTTGAACTGCTGGAAGAGGGTTTACAGGAACCCATTACTTTCTACCATTATCCTCGCAGTCAGCAGGAACTGCTGAAACTGCGCTGCAAAATCAATCAGGAAATTTTGAAATACCGGGAGGAATAAAGCAATGAAGAAGATTCGTCTGGGCGTTTTGGGCGGACACCGCGGTCACAGCATGATCGATTATGCGCATGCTTCCCAGCAGGACGTGGAACTGGTGGCCATTTGCGACAAGATGCCCGAAGTGCTGGAAAAGCAGCGCAAAATCTGCGGCGACGGCGTTGCCTATTACGACAACTTTGAGGATTTCATCAAGCATGACATGGACGCCGTGGTGCTGGCCAACTATGCCCACCAGCACGCGCCCTTCGCCATCCGCTGCATGGAGGCCGGCAAGCATGTGCTGAGTGAAGTACTGCCCGCCTGCACGCTGAAAGAGGCGGTGGAATTGGTCGAATGCGTGGAGCGCACCGGCATGATCTATGCCTACGGCGAAAACTACTGCTACATGCCCGGCCCTTACCGCATTCGCGAACTGTATCAGGAAGGAAAGCTGGGCGAATTGGAATATGCCGAGGGCGAATATATTCACAACTGCGAAGAAATGCGCCCCCGAATTACCTATGGCGATCCCACGCACTGGCGTTACAACAGCTACGTAACCTTCTACATCACCCATTCGCTGGGTCCCATCGTGCACGCCACCGGCCTGCGCCCTGTGAAGGTTACAGGCTTTGAAAGCGGCATGTGCGAACGTCTTCGCCGTACCGGCGGTCTGGGCGGACTGTTTGCTGTGGAAATGGTGGAGCTGGAAAACGGCGCGCTCGTCAAGAGCACGCACGGCGAACTGTACAAGGATTCTGTCTGGTACACTTTCTACGGCAAGAAAGGCCGCATGGAAACCTACCGCGATGATGTGGAAGAACTGGGCGTATGCCGCCTGATCACCAATCTGGATGAATACGACGGCGGGTATGAAACCACCGTCAAAGAAGACTTCCATCCCGAGCGTCCCTTCGACGATGTGGCGGAGGATTTCGGCCATGCGCGCTCTGACTTCTACATGATGTACAACTTCATCCGCAAACTGCAAGGCTATGAAGATGCAGACATCATCGATGTGTATGAGGCCATGGATATGGCGTTGCCCGGCATTTTTGCGTACAAGTCCGTACTGGCTGGCGGCATTCCCATGGAGCTGCCCAACATGCGTCTGAAGGAAGACCGCGAAAAGTGGCGCGGCGACACCATGAGCACATTCCCGGAAATCGCCGGCGATATGTGGGTGCCTCCGTTTTCCAAGGGTACGCCGCATGTGGATGCTTCCGTGTACGAGCGCATCCGCCAAAAGTGGGAGGCGCTGGATCCTTCTAAGAAATAGAAAAGATGGAGTATAAAACAATGGACAGTTTGAAAATTGCTCTTCTGCAGCTAAAGCCAGGTTGTTCTCTTGAAGAAAACCTGAACAAAGGCATGGACGCATGCCGGAAAGCCAAACAGATGGAGGCTGATATTGCGCTCTTTCCGGAAATGTGGTCAACCGGCTATGTCATTCCCACCGATGCAAAAGAACTTAACAATGCAGCAGTACCCGCTGAAAGCGACTTTGTGCAGCACTTTGGCAAACTTGCCTGCGAACTGAATATGGCGATTGGCATCACTGCGCTGGAAGCATACGAGCCGTCTCCCCGCAACACCCTGTTCCTGTTTGATCGTTTTGGTCAGTTGATTCTGCATTATGCAAAGGTTCACACCTGTGATTTTTCCAAAGAAGAGCGCATGCTGACTCCGGGCGATGATTTTTACGTGGCTGATCTGGATACAGAAAACGGTGTTGTCAAGGTTGGCGCAATGATCTGTTATGACCGTGAACAGCCGGAGAGTGCACGTATTTTAATGCTCAAAGGGGCCGAAATCATTCTTGTTCCCAATGCCTGTCCCATGGAAATCAACCGTTTGTCCCAGCTGCGTGCCCGGGCTTATGAAAACATGGTTGGCATTGCTACTGTTAATTATCCTTTTGGGCATCCGGACTGCAATGGCCATTCCTCCGCCTTTGACGGTATCGCCTACAAGTCTGGCGAAGAGGGCTCACACGACAGCCTGATTATTGAAGCCGGTCAGCGGGAAGGGATCTATTTAGCTGACTTTCCCATCTCCGAAATTCGCGACTACCGGCGGAGGGAGATTCATGGCAACGCGTACCGCCGCCCGGGGCTATATGGTTTGCTTCTCTCGGAAAAGGTTGATGAACCTTTTGTGCGTCCGGATGGACGCAGATAAAGAGTATCAAAACAGGACTGCAGCAGCAGTCCTGTTTTGATATATCAGGCCAGAATGACCGGTTCCTGCAGTGCGTTCACGTCGTTGCGTTCCAGTACGAATTTAGCGGTGTTGGAAACATAGATGCCGTAAGGCGCTTCAGGGCAGTCAATGATATTATCACAAATGATCACGCTGGCATGCGTTGGTGCGATTGCGTTCTCCGCATCCACCGTCACACAGATACCTCCGCTGCCGTTTTTTCGGCCGGAGCCGCTGGCACGCCCGCAGTTCACAATACGGTTGCGGCAGATCACGATATTCTGCGTGGTGCAAAGCCCCTCCCGCCATTCGGCTTCGGCAGCTACATAAATACCCGTTCCGGTTGCGTCCATAATGGTATTGTTTTCGATCAGCGCATTTTTGACTTTGACCAGTACGCTGCGGGCAATGTGATTACGGCACAGGTTGTTGCAGAATTCGAATCGTGCGGTATGGGAAGCATTGGCAAAGGAAAAACCAGGGCAGTTTTCAGGCAAGGGGTGATCCAGGAGCAGACGGTTTGTTCGATGATCAATCTGCTCTGCCGCAAGCACGCGATAGGTGTCTGTGCAGGCCAGTGTGTTCAGTTCGGTCAGTTCAAGCAAATCGCCCGCATCAGGAATATCCCGCGACTGGGTATGGGTTCCATCCGGCGATTCCAGTTCCACGATACAGGAACAGCCGTCCGTTTCCCGGATGGTGTGATAATAGGTGTGGATATTGACGGAATCATCGCCTTGTCCTTCAAACACGGAGTTCTCGATGCGTACCGTTCCCTTGCAGGAGGTAAAATGTGTAGCGTCCGTATTGGTGGACATATGCACGCCTGCCGAAGGCACTACCCGCATGCCGCTGAGCAGCAGGTTACTGCTGCGGTGCGCGACAACGCCCATGCCGGGCTGGCTGTGAATGGTTACATCCCGCAGACAGATATTTTGAGATTCCTCGATCCGAATCGCCGGACGGGAATGGAAGGCATGCCATACATAGCATTCCATTCCCGCAGGGTTAAACCGCATGCCCTCAAAGGAAAAACGCCAGCGATTTTCCCCCAGCCATTCACGGCGGATGATGCGGTATTCACCATACCCTGCAAAGCGGCTTGCATAGGGATCATACAGCGCCAGCCGCGGCATGGGCGTTTGGGGAAAAGTTGGGTAGTCTGCGCCAAATTGAACGATGAAGCTGCCTTTTTCTTTTTCCTGCCATTGCACATCCGAAACCACACCCATGCTGAACGGTTTGCGTTTGTGGTCGACGGACAGGCCTTCGATGGTTATATTACGGCAGCTCTGAATGGCTACGGGCTCCATAAAGCCATCAACCATCAAAAGGACGCCGCGAGCGAAAATGGTAAGATTTTCTATATTGTCCAGCAAAAGTCCGGTAGAATAGGCAAACTTCGGCGTAAACATCACGTCTTGAGGATTTTCGCCGAAAACACCGGAAAGAACATGGTTCATAGTGCGGCGTGCAAGAGGCGTGGACAGTTCGTACACGCCAGGATCCACCACAAGCGCTGTGCCCGGATGTCTGCGCAGCCAGTTTGCAGCTTTTGAAAAACGTTCGATGATCGTTTTGCCGTCGAAACAGCTCAGGTGTACCATGCTTTCCACAAACATTCCTCCGTTTGCTTTTTTCAGACTGACAGGAACCGCAGAGAAAATGGCAGACGATCGCAGCTCCATGTGAGCCTGGATGCTGGATAGTGTTTTCAAATACTTCGGAGGCGGAACGGTCTTGGAATTGGGCGGAGGCGCTCCGTTTTTTGTGTGCAAAGAAACTTTGCTTTATATTGTATTGTAGCGTGAAAGCGTTGCTTTGGCAATGTGGGGCAACTCATAATGACAAAGATGGCTCCGAAACAAAAATTTTCGAGCAAAAAAACAGGCCGTTTTCCAACGGCCTGCTGTATTATCTGCCAAGCAGCTTCAGCGCTTCTTCGTAGGCAATTCTGAGCTGCGCGTCGTTCAGATCGCCCAGCTGGTACATGTTCTGGTCATCCTCCGGCCATTCGGCAATCACGTCGGGGGCAATGCCCACCTTGTGCACTTCGTTGCCCTTGGCGGTAAAGTACTGGGCAATGGTGAGCTGCATGCCGGCGCCGCGGCTGCCTACAGGCAGCACATACTGCACAACGCCCTTGCCGTAGCTCTGCACGCCCACGATGGTGGCGCGGTCATAGTCCTGCAGCGCACCGGAAAGGATCTCAGAGGCGGAGGCAGAAAATTCATTGATCAGCACAACCAGCGGAATATCGATCTCCTTGCCGTCGGTTGTCAGACTGTAGTATTCAGTGGTGCCATCGCGGTATTCCAGTGTTGCCAGCGTACCTTCGGGCAGGAAGAAATCGGCGATCTTCTGGGCGTCGTCCACCCAGCCGCCAGGATTGTCGCGCAGGTCAATCACCAGCGCTTTGGCGCCCTGATGGATCAGGTTGTCCATCTGGATGGAAAAGGTGGGGGCACAGTCGCCGCTGAACTCGTAAAGACTGATGTAACCAATCTGATCATCCAGCATGCAGGAGTTGACCCAGTTGGTATGTACCACAGCGCGGGTGACTGTAAAATCCAGCAGTTCGCTGCCGCGCATCATCTGCACATTTACAGCTTTGCCTACTTCGCCGCGCATGATATCCACCGCATCCTGCAGGTTGGTGGCGTTTACATCCAGGTCTTCCACACGGGTCAGAATGTCGCCGCGGCGGATGCCCACCTCCATGGCGGGGCTGTCCAGAAACACACGGGTGATGGTGCACAGGCCGGTGGCATAGTCTGCCTGAATCTGAATGCCGATACCCGCGTATTCGCCTTCGTCCTCTTCCCACATTTTGGTGAAGGCATCTACGTCGTAGTAGAAGGTGTAGGGATCATCCAGACCGTACAGCAGGCCCATGGCTGCGCCGTCCAGCATGGCCTGCTCGTCGGGCTCCTGATAGTAGTACTCGGAAACGATCTGGCGCATTTCCTCCAGTTCGGCATACTTGAGCAGCTGCTCATATTCCTCCGTGCTGATGGTAACAGTATTGCCGCTGTATACGGGACCGTCGACCGTTCCGCTGATCGCCGTGGGCAAAAGCGCGCAGCCCGTGAGAAGCAGGGAGATCATCAAGAGCAAGGCGGTCAGCCGGAAGCCCTTGCGGGAATGATTGAACATGGGAACGCCTCTTTTCGTTAATCAATAGATCTGTTTCGGCCGTTCCTGGCCGCAGCGCTTGAGTACGTACAGAATTTTGAAGGTAACCGCGTCATCAAAGTGGCGCAGATCCAGACCGGTCAGACGCTGTACCTTATCCAGACGGTAAACGAGGGTGTTGCGGTGAATAAACAGCTGACGCGCCGTATCGGAAAGGTTCAGATCCTTGCGGAAGAACATGTCGATGGTCTGCAGCATTTCATCGTTGAACAGCTTGGCGGTCTTGCGGTTGAACAGCAGGTTGTGGTAATGCTGGCCTTCTTCGCGGCTTACGTTCATCAGGAAGCGTTCCAGCATCAGCTTGTGGAAAACATGAATGCTCTGGGACGGGTTGAATACATGGCCTACTTCCATGGCGCGGCGTGCCTCGGCATAGCTTTCCCCGAGCTGGGCAAGGGTATGCTTACAGTCGCCGATGCCCACCAGAACCGTCTGCACGGCTTCCTCCATAACGGTTTCCTGCACCGCTTCGGCAAACTGCACCAGATCCTCGGTTCCGTCAATGCCGTCCATATCCTTGATCAGGGCAACCGTATGACGGTTCATTTCCACCAGCACATCGCCGTCGGAAAGGGGAACCAGCTCGCCCAACACGGCATAAGCAGTTGTTTTTTCGGTCTGGCCCAACTGGAAAATCATGACGCAGCGGGGCATATCCGCCGGAATCTGGTGCTCGCCGGCGCGAGAAAGCAGTTCAGTGCCGGAAAGCTCCTGCCGAAGAATACGGCGGTACACCTCCGTAAGTCCGGACATGGAAGCGCTGCTCTTGAGCAGGCTCATCAGCATGGCGTCGGTCATGGTCAGCACATCCTCTGCGCCGGGGGCGGAGGCAGGTGCAGACAGATACAGAACGGGGCTGATATCCAGAGCGCGCAGATAGCAGTCTCCCGCGCGGTGGTTGAGACCCTGCGGAATGCCGGAGGGCAGCACGGCGGGTGCGCCGCCCTGCGGAACCAGACAGGCTCCCTGCGCGTCCAGCAAACGCAAAGGCAGGCTGAGCATGTCAAAGATTTTTTCAATGCGCTGAATATGCCGTTTTTCAATCATCACGGTAGTTTGCTCCTCTCACGATTATGATAGCCATAATCCCTGATATTATAACACATTCTGCGTCTGTTGGCAAAGAAAAACGGCAAAAGTTGACAGTGACCGGAACCCCAGCAAAAAAAGCAGCCCGAAGGCTGCCTGAAAAGGTTTATTCCACGATGTCAGTGGTGATGTAATCCACGCCGAGATCGATCATGCGCTGAGCCTCTTCGATGGTATCAACGGTCCATACGTTCACCTTGAGGCCGGCTTCGTGCATCTGATCCACCAGCTCCCTGGTCAGAGCGGTGTACTTGATATCCAGATCGAGACGATACTTTTTAAGGGTATCCACCAGCCAGTCGGTGCGTTCGCTGATCAGAAACTGAGCGGGCTGCTCAGGCAGACGGTCGCGCACACAGATCATGTTGGGCAGATTGAAGGAAATAAAGGTGGTATGCTCCAGCCAGCCCATAGCGGAAATGAGATCAATGATCTGGTAGATGAATTCCGGTTTGAATTGGTTTTTGAGTTCCAGTACAGCCTGCTTGCCGCACTTTTTGCAGATGCCGATATATTCTTCCAGAGAGGGCATCATCAGATCCTTGCGGCCCTTCTGACCGTCCTTATCCAGCAGACGGATGGAACGCAGGGTCTCGAAGACCGTCTTTTCCACGATCATTTCATCGCCGGCTACGCGCTTGGTGTTATCGTCATGAATGATGATGAACTGACCGTCCGCCGTGCGGTGCACATCGGTTTCAATACCCCAGAAGGAGTGATTGGCAGCGGCAATAAAGGCGGAGTTGGTGTTTTCCGGTTCCAAGCCGCTTAAGCCGCGGTGGGCGATCATTTTTACGTTGGCAGGGTGGAGATGAAGAGTATCGTACATGACAGTTTTCGCTCCTTTGGTATCGGTTGTTTCCAGGCTTTCATACGGTTATTATAGCACGCGGCATGATGCTTGGCAATCATCCGTGCAATAACTGCGCCACGGTTTTGGCCAGCGAATCCATTTCTTCCTGTGTGTTGTAAATGCCAACGCTTGCACGGCAGGCTCCGGTATGCAGGCTGCCCATCCACTGGTGGATGCCGGGGGCGCAGTGCAGCCCTGCACGCAGGGCATAGCCCTTGCGGTTGAGCGCATCCGCCAGCGCGCCTGGGTCCATGGCGTTGGGCACAAAGCTTACCACGCCAACCTTAGGCGCGGCAGGATGGCCAAGCAGCCGCAGACCGCTGATCTGGCCCAGCTGCATGCGCAGACGGTCAGATAGCTGCTGCTCGTAGGTTTCGATTTGTTCGCGGTGGCGCAGCGCAAACCGCGCACCCACCATCAGCCCGGCAATGCCCGGCAGATTGAGGGTGCCGCTTTCATAGCGGTCGGGCAGCTCGCCGGGCTGGATCATGCTTTCACTTTGTGAGCCCGTGCCGCCCGTCACCAGCGGGCGTGGACGCATGCCTTTGCCCAATACCAGAATGCCCACGCCCTGCGGCCCCAGCAATCCTTTATGGCCGGGCATGGCAATCATATCAGCGCCAAGGCTTTGCAGGCTCACATCCAAAACGCCTGCGGTCTGGGCGGCGTCAACCAGCAGCGGAACGCCGTAGGGTTTGAGGGTATCCGACAATGTTTTGACAGGCTGGATCACGCCGGTTACATTGCTGGCATGGCACACCACGCACAGCGCAGTTTTGGGGGTGATGGCCGCGCGCAGACTGTCCGGCGATACCAGTCCCATCGAATCCGGTACAGGCATTCGTGTGCGGATAAGCCCCTGCGTTTCCAGTCCCTTCAGAACACGCATGACGGCATTGTGCTCCGCGTGTGTGCAGATCACTTCATCTCCCTCACAGAGCATACCGCGGATGGCTAGATTGATGGATTCCGTGCAGGAGGCGGTGAAGATGACATGCTCTGAATCCGGCGCGCCGAAGGCCTGCGCAAGCAGCTCGCGGCAGTTCTGTACGATGCGCCCGGCGCACAGGCTGATGCTGTGTCCGGCACGCCCGGGGTTCCCGCCCAGCTTTTGCAGCGTGCCGGCCATGGCGCGGATGACCGCCGGCGGCTTGGGAAATGAGGTGGCTGCGTTGTCCAGATAGATCATTTCACCCCGTCCTTTCTCACACATACAATGTATGTAGGGGAAAGGAGGAAATGAACATATGCAGCAGGAAGTTTTCGGTATTGCATCGTTCCGTTCGCGGCAGCAGGTTATGAAATTTGAGGGAGCGCTGCGGCGGGCCGGTGTGAGAGTGGAAGTGATTACAACACCCAGGGATGTAGCGGTGGGCTGCGGTCTATCCGTACGGTTTGAGCTTGCCGAACAGGCAAAGGTAATGGAGGTGTACCGCCAGCTGCGCCCCAGCAATCTGATTGGCTTTTACCGTGTGGAGCGCGCGGAAGGGCAAAGGACGATTACAAGACCGCTTGGATAAACAAAAAGCCGCTGTTTTGCAGCGGCTTTCAGGCCGTCGAAAAAGCTCGCCTTCGGCGATCTTTTCCGCCGAAGATAGCACCGTTTGCCTACTCGCCTGACGGCTCGCCGGGCGGCAAACGGTGCAAGGAAAGCCTTGCTGCGCAAGGCTTCCGAAGCTGACGCACATGTCGTCAGCTTCGGAACAAGAGTCGGAGGGGACGGAGGTGAGCGGGTGCCCAGTGGGCACAACGGCGTAGCCGTTAGCAAACCGGAGGAGTCAAC
>JAFYQB010000124.1 GCA_017547285.1 Clostridia bacterium | reverse complement strand
TCGGCACCCACAGCCTCGACCTGACCCTGTACCTGATGAAAAACTACTAGCCCCGCATGGTGGTTGGCAACATGTACAAGAAGGTAGAAGGCGCTGATCAGGGCAATCCCTGGGGCGGCTGGGGTCCCGACGAGAACACCACTCTGGAAGACGCCGCTTTCGGTTTCATCGTGATGGAAAACGGCGCAACCATTACCCTGGACGCTACCTGGGCCCTCAACACCGATAAGCCTATTCCCGAAGGCAGCTGCGACCTGTGCGGCAGCAAGGCCGGCGCTTCTATCCGTCCCAACTCCGTGGTCATCAACAAGGTTGAATTTGACCGTCAGGAAGAAATCATCCCCAGCATGGCTGCCGGCGGCGTTGCTTTCTACGACGGCGTGAGCGCTACCCCGCCCATCACCGAACAGCTGCGCTGGCTGGATGCCATCGAGAACGACACCGATCCCGTGGTTCTGCCCGAGCAGGCCTGCGTAGTCAGCGAAATCCTCGAAGCCATCTACACCTCCGCCAAGACCGGCGAACCTGTATACTTCAACCGCTAAGGAGATTCTTTTATGAAGAATTTTGCAATGCTTGGCCGCTGGCATGTGCATGCCGACGGCTATGCCAGAGAGATCAATGCGCTGGAAGGCTGCTGCATCTCGAAGGTGTGGGATGCTGACGAAGCAAACGCAAAAGCATGGGCGGCTGAACTGGGCTGCGAAGCTGCTACCGTGGAGGATATTCTGAATGATCCTTCCATCGAAGGCGTGATCATCTGCAACGCTACCAACGAGCATGGCAAGCTTCTGGTTCGTGCCTGCCAGTCCGGCAAGGCTGTGTTCACCGAAAAGGTGCTTACGCTGACCAGTAAGGAAGCCGAAGAGGTACGGGAAGCCGTCAAGGCCAACAACACCCGCTTTGCTATCTCCTTCCCCCATTTCAGTGAAACCGGCACGCAGTTTGCCGTGAATGCTGCACGTTCCGGCAAGCTGGGCGCGCTCAACTATGCCCGCGTACGCAAGGCGCACAATGGCTCTCTGGGCGACTGGCTGCCCCCGCATTTCTATGATCCCATTGCCTGCGGCGGCGGCGCCATGATCGACCTTGGCGCGCATCCCATGTATCTGCTCTGCGCGCTGCTGGGCGAGCCGGTCAGCGTGAAGAGCACTTTCACCCAGATGTCCGGACGCGGCGTGGAAGATAATGCTGTCAGCCTGCTCGAGTTTGAAAACGGCGCGATCGGCGTTTCCGAGACGGGTTTCATGTCTGTGGGCTATCCCTTCACCATTGAGCTGGGCGGTACCAAGGGCGCGCTGCTCATGCGCAACCAGAATGTATGCTGGTGCTGCGAAGAGACTGGCAATCAGTGGGTGGATGTGGCTGAACTGCCGGAAAAACGTCCCTCTCCGCTGGCACAGTGGGCCATGGCTGAAAAGCCTGAGGACATCTCTCCTGATTTCAACATCGAAGTGGCCGTTCGTCTCACACGCGTAATGGAAGCCGCTTACAAGTAATTCTTTTCACAAAAAAGCCGCTGGTTTCTTCCAGCGGCTTCTTGTTATGTACCCGGCGTAAATTACGCCGGGCGGAGGTCAGCAGTTTCCGCGTCCGCAGCGGAACCAGTACAGCAGCAGAGCAATGATGATAACAGCGATGACCACCGCAAACACAATGATAGCAGCAAGCACCGGAAAAAGCGTTTCTGCATTGATGACGCCAACAATGATGCCAATAGCCAGAGCCAGCAGTACAGCAAAGAAACCAAGAACGGTTTCAACGCAGGCGATGCTACGGCGGGGAGAACGGTTCAGATTGCAGCTACAGTTCATTTTCATACCTCCCTTTTTGGGCCTCCACTTCATATGGTATGTTGCTTTGGCTTTTACGTGCCATTTTGGATTGACAGTTTTTGAACTGCTTAGGTATAATAAAAAAAGCATCCTACATTCAGGAGGACAATATGAAAAAGCAGCGTTTCACCTGGAATGAAATGACCGTTGGTGTTTGCTATTATCCCGAGCACTGGGATGAATCCCTTTGGGAAAGCGATCTTGACCGTATGCTGGAAAGCGGTATTGCCGTTATCCGTATTGCAGAGTTTGCCTGGAGCCTTTTTGAGCGTACCGAGGGTGTGTTTACCTTCGATTTCTTTGATCGTTTCCTTAACCTGTGTATTCTGAAAGGAATGAAGGTTATCTTTGGCACGCCCACCGCCACACCGCCGGCGTGGCTGACCGAAAAGTATCCGGAGGTCCTGAATACAGATAAGAACGGCGTGCCCATGCGTCACGGTCTGCGCAGGCATTATAACTACAACGCCCCTGTTTATCATGAAAAAACGCGCATCATTGTAGAAAAGCTTGCTGAGCATTATGGCAATCATCCCGCCATTATCGGTTGGCAGATTGATAATGAATTCAACTGCGAAACCAATGATTTCTACTCTGAGGCCGATCATGCCGCATTTCGCGCTTTCCTGCAAAAGCGCTACGGTACGCTGGACGCGTTGAACGCCGCCTGGGGTACGGTATTCTGGAGCCAGACCTATACGGAATGGGACCAAATTCATGCGCCGCGTCCCACCACCAACGGCTCCATCAATCCGCACCTGCATCTGGATTACATACGTTTCATTTCGGACAGCGCCATCACCTACTGCGGCATTCAGGAAGAAATCCTGCGAAAATACATTCGCCCTGGCATGTTCATCACCACAAATGGCATGTTTGGCCATTTGAACAACCATTGCATGACGGATGAGTGTCTGGACCTGTACACCTACGACTCCTATCCCAACTTCGCCTTTATGCTGGATCGTACCGGCAAGCTGGACAAACTGCGCGACCGATGGTCCTCCAAATCGCTTACCGAGGTACGCTCCATCTGTCCGCATTTCGGCGTCATGGAGCAGCAGGGCGGTCCAGGCGGCTGGTACAACCGCATGGAAGCGCCTACGCCCCGTCCCGGGCAGCTCAAGCTTTGGGCCATGCAAAGCGTTGCACATGGTGCTGATTTCATTTCCTTCTTCCGCTGGCGCACCTGTACCTTCGGCACAGAAATTTACTGGCATGGCATTCTGAATTATGATAACCGTGATAATCGCCGTTTGGCGGAAGTGCGTGAATTTGTCTCCGATTTGAAAAAGCTGCAGCCTCTTTGCGGCGCAAATTCCGTGGCCAGTTTTGCAATCGTACGCGATTATGACAATGTATGGGATGCTGAAATCGACAGCGTTCACCGCATGATTCACAATCAAAGTGAAAACGCTATTTTTGAAGCTTCTCAGCTGTATCATACCCCTTGCGACATGCTGTATCTGCACGCAAATACTACCCTGGAGGATCTGACACGCTATCCGGCGCTGTTCATGCCCCATGCCTCCATCATGACGCAGGAACGCGCCGATCTGCTGGAAGGCTACGTGAAACAGGGCGGCAAACTGATTGTCGGATGCCGCACAGGATACAAGGATGAATACGGCCGCTGTATCATGCTGCCCATGCCCGGCCTGCTGCAAAAGCTGACCGGCACAGATATAACTGATTTTACTTTCACCTCTCCCGCCGAGGATACGCCTTGTGCGGAGTGGGATGGCGAAAGCTTTGCAATGCCCGTTTACAACGATGTGATGCTACCGCTGGAAGGCACGCAGGTGCTGGCAAAGTTCAAATCCTCCTATTATGCCGGAGAAGCAGCCTTAACTGAACATACTTACGGCGAAGGCTGTGTGCTTCATCTGGCCGGAGCATTTACTGTCGAAAGCACCCGTCGGATCCTTGCCCACCTTGAACTGCTTGAACCCATGCGGCAGCTGGCAGCAGCACCGGAGAACGTGGAACTGGTGATGCGTGAAAAGAACGGTCAGCGCTGGCTGTTGGCGCTGAACTACCAGGACGTCCCCGTTACGGTCGAGCTAAAGAAACCCATGGTTTCCATGCTCAGCGGCCATGTGGGCGACGGCGCCATCACACTGCCTCCTTACAGTGCAGAAGTCTGGAAAGTTTAAACGAAAGGAAATGCACTCGAATGAAAGCCTGTGTCATTCAGCCCTGGTATTCCTTTGATGCCAAAGATACAGATATCTGTTTCAGCCGCATGTGTGAACTGTTGGACCAGTGCGATGAAAGCATGGATTTGATCGTGCTGCCAGAGTATACGGATGTTCCTGCCGCCCAGCCGGACAAAGAGCATTTTCACGCATCCATCCGCAAATACAATGAGATCATCCTCGAAAAAGCCAAAAGGGCTGCCATCCGCTGTCGGGCCATCGTATTTGCAAACGCCGCCTGTGAAACAGCCACCGGCTACCGTAATACAACCTACGCATTCAACCGTGAAGGCACTATCGTAGGCAGATATTTCAAGGCGCATCCCGCCCCCAGCGAGGTCAAGACTGCAGCGCAGGGCGGCAACGAGCTGGATGTTGGTTACAGTTATGAACCAGCCGAACCTTACGTCATCGAAATCGAAGGCATCCGTTTCGGTTTCATGACCTGCTACGACTTTTATTTCTACGAATCCTTCGCACAGCTTGCCCGTTACAAGGCAGACGTCATCATTGGCTGCTCCCATCAGCGAACCGATCCCCACGCAACATTGGAAATGATTCACCGGTTCCTTTGCTACCATACCAACGCATGGCTGGTACGCGCCTCCGTATCGCTGGGCGAGGATTCCCCGATCTGCGGCTGTTCCACCATTGTATCGCCCTCCGGTCAGGTAATGGTAGATATGAAAAGCAGGATCGGCCTTGGCATATGCGAATTTGATCCGCATGAAAAATACTACAAATCCGCCGGGTTCCGAGGCGTACAGAAATCCCATTACGCCTACATCGAGGACGGACGCCGCCCGTGGCTGTACCGCAATGGCGGAAAGGCGATCGTTCCTTTTGATGATGTGATGCCCTACCCCCGGCTGTGCGCTCATCGCGGTTTCAACACCGCCGCACCGGAAAACAGCATGCCGGCTTTTGGCGCTGCGATTTCCCTGGGCGCGGACGAAATTGAGTTTGATCTGTGGGAAACAGCCGACGGCGTGATTGTTTCGTGCCACGACGCCAAACTGGATCGCGTAAGCAACGGTTCAGGTTTCATCTATGAAAAAACTTACGAAGAACTGAAACAGTTCGATTTCGGCGTAAAATTCGGCGAGGCGTTCCGAGGACTGAAAATCGTCACTTTTGAGGAAATCCTGCAGAAGTTCGCGGGTCACGCCATCATGAACATTCATATCAAGACCATCGACAACGATGCGGACTACCCGGAAGAAACGCTGCACAAAATCGTTTCTCTGATTGATAAGTATGATTGCCGAAAGCATGTCTACTTTATGTGCGGCAACGATCATTTTCTCGCGCTTGCCCAGCGTTTGTATCCGGATATTCACCGTTGCTGCGGCGCCGGTGCAAAACCCTGGGAGATCGTTGAACGCGGCATTCAGTATGGCTGCTGCAAGGTACAGCTTTTCAAACCTTACTTCAACCAGCAGATGATCGATAAGGCGCACGTCCACGGCATCCGCTGCAATGTATTCTTTGCCGACGACGCAGAAGAAGCAAAGCGTTATCTGGATATGGGCATTGATACCATCCTGACCAACGACTATCTAAAAATTGCGAATGCAACAAAAGAGCTCATTCAGGCTAAACGCAAATAAACAACAGGCGCAGCTGTCATCACGACGCTGCGCCTGTTGTTTTACTTCATATAACGCGGTTTGACGTAGTCGATGCTCATCTTCAGACTATCCATAGGATCGCCGGGGCAGGTATCCTGTTCCACGCAGTAATACCTGACGCCGCCTTTCACAGCTGCTGCGATCACGCTGTCAAAGTCGATATTGCCATTGCCGATTTCGGTAATAACAGGCTTGATTTCGCCATTCTCGCGGGTCACGGCCATATCCTTCAAATGCAGGATATCAATGCGCCCTGCCAGTTTTTCCACCCAGGCAGTGGGATTGCCGCCGCCTCGCTGAACCCAGTGCGTATCCAGGCAGAAAGAAACCGTTTCCGGGTTCAGATTTTCGTACAGATAATCCATGATGGTTCTCTGTTCGTCTATTTTGACAAATTCAAAGTGATGATTGTGATAAGTCAGTTTAAAACCGTAAGGTTTGATAGCTTCTCCAATTTTGTTGAACTGATCAATAAATTTGAACAATTCTGCTTTGGATTCGCGGGCAGCGCCCGGCATGCCGCCGATTCCCATGATGGAGGTATGAAGAATCTCAGTATGTTTGCGCATGGCCTCGTCAATATCAGCGCACATCTCCTGATAATCATAATGTGTGCCAACGATGTCAATGCCGTTTTCCTGCGCCAGACGGGCATAATCCTCCATACTTACCTTGCCGAATCCAGCCGTCTGCACTTCAGCATAGCCCAGTTCCTTCAGCGTTTTGAATGCCTTTTCCAGCGTTTCTACGCTGGCATTTTCACCAAGATATGCATCCCTGAAAGTATATGCCTGAACGCCAAGTTTTTGGAACATCATGTCAAACAGCTCCTTTTTGAGAATCTGTTTTCAGTATAATGGAATTATCTGCGTTTTTCAATCCATCTGAACCGACATTTTTCGCGTCTGCCAAACGGCAAGTCCCAATGCGACTAATCCGCCAGCCAGTTTGCCCACGATCATGGGCGCAACCATATCGGGGGCAACGCCTGCCGTAAAGCCCAAATGATCGCCAAACACACACTGAGCACAGGTAAGCCATGCCATATTAATCACTTTTCCGCGCGGATCCATGTTCTTTAGCATGGTCATAGGCGGCATGGGGTTGGCAAGCGCGCAAACCAGACCGCTTGCAGATTCCATATTCACGCCCAGCAGCCGGCCCAGCGCCCCAAGCGGCTTTTTCAGTGCGCGCATCAGCAGTTCAATCACGGGCAGAATGCCCAGCAGCACAACTGCAATGCCCGCCGCAACTTCCAATGCATTCATCAGTGAATCCGCATTTTCAAACAGTGGGATCGTCTTTCCTGTCAAATGCATCACAGCGCCCAGAATAATACCGATCATACAAAGAACGCTGATACCGCGTCCAACGGCAGCTGCAGCGCGAACCACTTTTTGAGGAATCAGCACAAAACCCGCCGCCAGCATTCCGGACAGGAGCAAAACGGGGATGTGATTGATCAGCACTTTCATTACGCTGAAGCCTGCGGCAAGGCCGCCGGCAATACTTCCTACCGGAATGGAAATGATACCCAGCAGCATACCCTGAATAAAAAACGGCACATCTTCCTTTTTGATGACGCCCATACCGACCGGCAAAAGAAACACAATCGTTGCGCCCAGCATGGATGACGTAATTGCACCGAACATGAGCCCCATTTGGGGATCTTCTGCCAGCATCATCGCCAGCGGATAACCGCCCATATCATTGGCGATCAGCGAACCAAACATCGCCGGATCTGCATGCATCAGTCTGAACAGAGGCAGAAGCACAGGCTGCAGCCACCCGGCCAGCACCGGTGCCAGCACGATAATGCCTGCAGATGCAATAGAAAGGGTGCGCATGATCTCAAAGCCTTCAATAAACCGATTACCGAGGCCGAATCGGTTTTTCATCAGATAATCTGCGCCGCCAATGACCGCACCGACCGCCGCGATCCACAGAACAATTTCATAGACAGACATCTTTTTGTCTCCTGTGCAAACAATTTGCCGCCGAAAGCAGCGGATATCATTATAGCGTTATTCAGGATGAAAAGAAAGAGCTTTTCACCGGAAAAGCATGCATCTTGACAGAAAAAAACAGCTCTGTTATGATGACAAAAAAGCATTCGGAGGAAAACAGATGGCATACGTGATCGGCATTGCAGGCGGTACCGCCAGCGGAAAATCTACCTTGTGCGAAAAGCTGGAACATCATCTTTCTGATCTCCGCGTCAAGTCTATTCATATGGATGCGTTTTTCAAGTGGGGCGACTTTCCCAAAGCCGTATCCCACCTCAGCGGCAAAACCTACGATGATTATAACTGCCCAGACACCGTCAAATGGGATGAATTTCACCATGACTTCGAACAGTCTGTTGCTGACGGCTACGACGTGATTCTGGTAGAGGGCCTTCTGGTACTGTGGGATGAATACCTGAAAGACAAACTTGATATCCGCGTATTCGTGGACTGCCTTGCCGATGAGCGCGTTGTTCGCCGCATCCGCCGCAACACAGCTCGGGGAATGACTTTTGATGAAGTAGCAGAGTTTTATCTGGATATGGTGCGTTTCCGCCACGAACAATATGTGGAACCCACCAAATGGACGGCTGATGTTATCGTCAACGGCAGCGGACAGACGGACAAAATCTGTGATATGCTGATTCAGCAATGCAAAGCAAAATAAAAAAGAGCTGCAGGTTGATTTTGAACCTGCAGCCCTTTTGGTTTAGTATGCATTGATCCGATGCACTGCATGACCTTCCAGCGAGAACCGACCGCTGGGAACAAAGAGATTGATCCCCTGATCCGGCAACGCCGAAAGCATTTTCTCCATATTGTTCAGATGCGGCTGGGACATATCTACCGCCGAAAGGAGAGGCGTCTTGGCAAGCAGGTCGGCAAAGTGCTCTCCCCTTCCGCAGAAGTGAACGGCTCCTCCGCCCAGTGTCGCCAGCAGTTTGGTATCATAGGGCTGAATAAATTCGCTGAACAGTTCCGGAGAAAGGTTCATGGCACTGTCATTGCGAATGACGATATTGCCCTTGGCCAGACGTCCGAAATAGCTGACCAGACCGTCTTCATCCGGAATATAATCCTGCCATTTGCGGATAAACCGTCCGATGGTATCCGTTACGCGGTCCAGCAGCGCGTGCAGCAAGTCCGGATCGTCGTAAAAAACGTAGAACATATCACTGCCCCACAGCAGTTCGCAGTTATCGATCGGGCCCTGTGCATCGGGATTATCAAAGCGGATATATTTGCCGATTTTCGGATACTTGCGCCGAATCTCCGCAAACTTTTCACCAATGGAGAATACATGCTCGCCGTAGCCTTCCAGCAAAGTGGGTGCCTGCGAATCCACCAGCCGCCGGATGGCTGCTTCCCCGCCTTCCAGCGCATAGACATTGGGCAGCGTATCCATTTCGTAGGGCATAATGAATTTTCTGGCGCCAAACATGCTGGAAATAATGCCTACGCCATAGTTGGGTCGCATGTTCATCATGGTATTTCCATTGCTGCAAAGCGCCGCATGGCACCGCTCCAGCTGAGAAAGGATCATCAGGTCTTCATCAGCTATCGCATCGTTGATGTTGATATGCTTCCACTCAAGCTCGGTGTTGACCGGCGTCCGGCAAGGCGGCGTAAAAGGAACGCCCTCAGGCTGCTGGCCGAGCGCAAAACGCTTCCATGCGTCACAAATCGCTGTTTCTTCTTCGGGATTGATCCGCTTTTCAATATCCTCAAGCCAAGGTGTTAAATTCATCATTTTCACACGCCTTTCACGCGTTGATCGGTGAGTTTATTATACATGAATGAATGGCATTACACAACGACAAAATCGTCTGAAAGTTAACTGTTTTAAGCGTTTTCGGCTTTACAATCACCCCAAAATATGATAGGATAAAACCCAGCGGCTATGATGAGGACGGATACCCGTTCCGCGCAGCAAAGCGAGCCTGAGATTGGTGCAAGTCAGGCGCTGCAGCAGGGTATCAGATCACCTCGGAGCCATTCGGCCGAAGCTTTTGTGTAAGCCGGATCGGGCGCTCCCGTGACAGAGCAGCCAACGAGTGGATGATCTATGGATCATCAAAATGGGTGGTACCGCGGAAAATGTGTTTTTCCGTCCCGTTTCTATCTGCAAACGGGACGGTTTTTTGTTTGCACAGGCATCGCCTGACAACAAAAGAAAACGGTTATGATCCGTTTGTCCCGTATACACCAAAAGGAGGAACAGATTCCCATGTATCGCAAAGTATCTACAGACATGAACTTTGTGGAACGCGAAAAATCGGTGCTGGAGTTCTGGAAACAGAACAATATCATCAAGAAGAGCTTCCACCATCGCGACGGCGCTGAGCGCTTCACTTTCTTCGACGGCCCCCCCACTGCGAACGGCCGTCCCCACATCGGTCACATCGAAACCCGTGCCATCAAGGACCTGATCCCGCGCTTCCAGTCCATGAAGGGCAAGGATGTGCTGCGCAAGGCCGGCTGGGATACCCATGGTCTGCCTGTTGAGCTGGAGGTCGAAAAGATCCTCGGTCTGGACGGCAAGCCCCAGATCGAAGCTTACGGTATCGAACCCTTTATCCAGGAGTGCAAGAAGAGCGTCTGGAAGTACCAGCACGAGTGGGAGGAAATGTCCGACCGCGTAGGCTTCTGGGCCGATATGGAAAATCCCTATATCACCTACAAGGACGATTATATCGAGTCCGAGTGGTGGAGCCTCAAGAAGATCTATGAAAAGGGTCTGCTCTACCTCGGCCACAAGATCGCCCCCTACTGCCCCCGCTGCGGTACTGCTCTGTCCAGCCATGAAGTGGCTCAGGGCTATAAGAACGTGAAGGAAACTTCCGCGTTTGTCCTCTTTGAGGTGAAGGGTGAAGAAAACACCTATCTGCTGGCCTGGACCACCACCCCCTGGACCCTGCCCAGCAACCTTGCCCTGTGTGTGAACCCCCGCGACACCTACTGCCGTTTCACCGTGGAAGGCAAGAATTACATCATGGCCAAGGCCCTGATCTCTGCTGTTTTCGGTGACAAGGAAGTTGAGATCATCTCTGAATTCCCCGGCTGCGAACTGGCCGGCATGGAATATGTGCCGCTGTTTGACTTTGCCGTTGGCAAGCTGGACAAGCCTGCCTGGCGTGTGGTATGCGATGACTACGTTACCATGACCGATGGTTCCGGCATCGTTCACATCGCTCCCGCTTTCGGTGAAGACGATAACCGCGTATGCCGCGAGAACGACATTCCCTTCGTCAACTTTGTTGATACGCAGGGCTGCATGACCGCCGATACCAAGTGGCCCGGCGTGTTCGTCAAGGACGCCGACAAGCTGGTTCTGGCCGACCTCAAAGAGCGCGGCCTGCTGTTTGCCGCCGTTCCCTTCGCCCACGATTATCCCTTCTGCTGGCGCTGTAACACGCCTCTGCTCTACTACCCCCGTCCCACCTGGTACATCAAGATGACCGCTGTGCGCGATCAGCTCGTTGCCAACAACCGTACCATCAACTGGATGCCTGACAACATTAAGGAAGGCCGTATGGGCGTCTGGCTGGAGAACGTGCACGACTGGGGTCTCAGCCGCGAGCGTTACTGGGGCACTCCCCTGCCCATCTGGCGCTGTGAGGACGGTCACATCCACGTGATCGGTTCCAAGCAGGAACTGCGTGAAATGGCTACCACCGAGGTTGGCGAGATCGAACTGCACCGTCCCTACGTGGATGAAGTTCAGATCACCTGCCCCGAGTGCGGCAAGCCCATGACCCGCGTGACCGATGTTATCGACTGCTGGTACGATTCCGGCTCCATGCCTTTCGCCCAGTGGCACTATCCCTTCGAAAACAAGGAAATCTTCGAGCAGCGTTTCCCCGCCAACTTCATTTCCGAAGCCATCGACCAGACCCGTGGCTGGTTCTACACGCTGGAAGCCATTTCCACCCTGCTGTTTGAACGCGCTCCCTTTGAAAACTGCATCGTCATGGGTCACGTACAGGATGCCGAAGGCCGCAAGATGAGCAAACACATCGGCAACGTTGTCGACCCGTGGTCTGTGCTCAACAAGCAGGGCGCTGATGCCGTACGCTGGTATTTCTACACCGCCGGCGCCCCCTGGCTGCCCAGCCGCTTCAGTGATGAAGCCGTCAACGAAGGCCAGCGCAAGTTTATGGCCACCCTGCAGAACACCTACGCTTTCTTTGTTCTGTACGCCAATATCGACAATTTCGATCCCAAGGATCATCCTATCGAAAACGTCAAGCTGACGCTGATGGACAAGTGGATCCTCAGCCGTCTGCACAAGCTGATCAAGAGCGTTGATGAAGGTCTGTCCAACTTCCTCATCCCCGAATCCGCCCGTGCCATTACCGAATTTGTGGATGATCTGAGCAACTGGTACGTACGCCGCGGTCGTGAACGCTTCTGGGGCAAGGGCATGGACGACACCAAGGAAGCCGCTTTTGCTACCCTGTACAATGTGCTGGTTACCCTGTCCAAGGTAATTGCGCCCTTCGTACCCTTCATGGCTGAGGATATCTATCAGAATCTGGTTCGCAGCGTGGACGAAACCGCTCCTGAGAGCGTGCACCTGTGCGACTACCCCACTGCCGATGAAAACCTGATTGATGAGAACCTGAACACCCAGATGAGCGATCTGCTGGAGGTTATCTCTCTGGGCCGTGCCTGCCGCGCAGGCGCCAACATCAAGGTCCGTCAGCCCGTAGCTGCTCTGTACGTCAAGGGCACCAGCTTTGACGAGGAGTTCAGCGAGCTGGCCAAGGACGAGCTGAATGCCAAGGCCGTCATCTTCACTGAGGACGCCCGTGCCTTCACCACCTACAACCTCAAGCCTCAGATGCGCACGCTTGGTCCGAAGTACGGCAAGCTGCTGGGCAAGATCGGCGCCGCTCTCAAGAACATGGACGGCAACGATGTCGTGGATACCTTCGAGCGCGGCGAGAACGTTGTATTCATGGTGGATGAGACCGAGGTCTCCCTTGCCAGGGAAGACGTACTCACTGAAGCCACTCAGAAGCCCGGCTTCGCTGCTCAGATCGATGGCGGCGTGACGGTTGTTCTGGACTGCAACCTGACCGAAGAGCTGGTCACCGAAGGCTATCAGCGTGAAATGATCTCCAAACTGCAGAATATGCGCAAGGACGCTGACTTCGAAGTAAGCGACCGTATCCTTGTTACCTACGAGTGTAAGGACAAGCTGGCCGAAGCCATCGAAGCTGGCTGCGAGTTCATTATGAACAGCGTACTTGCCACCTCTATGGAACGCACCTCCGCTCCCGAAGGCGTGGAAGCCAGGGAATGGGATCTGAACGGCAAAAAGATCACCATCTCCATCCGCAAGGCCTGATAGGCCGTATCCACCGGCTGCACATTTTGTGCAGCCGGAGTTGCTGTTTTTTGCAACCGCTTTCCAGCAAAAGAAGGCGACCAATGAAGTGCAAGCGCACCTCATTTCACCACTATCATAGGAGAATCATTATGTATCTTTGCGATCAATGGCGCGATTACGAAGTACTGGATACCGGCGACGGCGAAAAGCTGGAACGCTGGGGTAAATTCATTCTGCGCCGCCCTGATCCTCAGGTGATCTGGCCCAAGGCTGATCCCGAGCTGTGGAAAAAGGCGCAGGCGATCTATGAGCGCAGCGAAAGCGGCGGCGGTCACTGGGAGTTCCGTGAAAAGCTGCCCGAACGCTGGACGATTGAACTGGGCAATCTGAAATTTTATGTGAAGCCTACCGGCTTCAAGCATACCGGTCTGTTCCCGGAGCAGGCGGCAAACTGGGCCTTTATGCAGGAACGCATTCGTTCTGCCGGTGCCTGGAACCGTCCTCCCCGCATCCTGAACCTGTTTGCCTATACCGGCGGCGCAACACTGGCCTGCGCCGCAGCAGGCGCTCACGTTACGCATGTGGATGCTGCCAAGGGCATGGTGCTTTGGGCCAAGGAAAACCGCGAACTGACCGGTATTCCGGAGGATAGCTTCCGCTTTATCGTGGAAGACGCCAAGGCTTTTGTCCGCCGCGAGATTCGCCGTGGCAACAAGTACGACGGCATTCTGATGGATCCTCCCAGCTATGGCCGAGGCCCCAACGGCGAGGTCTGGAAGCTGGAAAACGAGCTGTACCCGCTGGTGGAACTGTGCTCCGAAGTGCTGAGCGATACTCCCCTCTTCTTCCTGATCAACGGTTACACCACCGGCTTCTGTGCAAGCGTTCTGCGCAACATTGCCGAACGCTGCCTTTGCCCCAAGTTTGGCGGCAAGGCCGATGCGGACGAGCTCTGCCTGAAGGTGACCAGCGGCGGCGTGCTGCCCTGCGGCACCACGGCCAGGTGGCTGCCCGATGCCTGAGATCATTTATGAGGACAACCACCTGCTGGTGGCTGTCAAACCTCCGAATCAGCTTACACAGGGCGATGCCACCGGCGATGAAGCCCTGCTGGACGAGTTGAAAGGCTATATCAAGGTCAAGTACAACAAGCCCGGTGAAGTCTATCTGGGACTGGTCCACCGTCTCGATCGGCCTGTTGGCGGTCTGGTGGCGTTTGCCCGTACCAGCAAGTCAGCTTCCCGCCTGAGTGAACAGCTGCGCAGCCACGCCATGCACCGCGACTATCTGGCCGTGGTAGAAAACGCCGATACGCTTGCCGATGAAGGCACGCTGCAAGACTGGCTTTTGAAAGATGACGCCAGCGGAAACATACGCACAGCCAGAGCCGGCACGCCTGGTTCGCAGGAAGCGAAACTGCACTTTACCGTGCTTGACCGAAAGGCTGGTACCGCGCTTGTGCATGTGGTGCTGGAAACGGGCCGCAAGCATCAGATCCGCGTCCAGTTTGCCTCCAGCGGTCATCCGCTGCGGTATGATATGCGTTACGGTCAGGGCGAACGTGGCCAGAATATTGCACTCTGGGGTGCAATGCTGACCCTCGCCCACCCCACGCAGAAGCATTCCATGACCTTTATCAGCCACCCTCGCGGCGAGGCCTACAAGCCCTATGCCGAAACCATCGACCGCTTTCTGAGCGGGAAGGGAGACCAACCGTGAGTACCCCCAACTTTTCTTTTGAAGTTCTGAAAACCTGCAAACAAAGCGGCGCTCGTCTGGGCCTGCTGCACACGCCGCACGGCGACATCCATACGCCCGTCTACATGCCCGTAGGCACGCTGGCCACCGTAAAGGCCATGACGCCCCGCGAGATGCTGGAGATCGGCACGGAGATCATGCTGTCCAACACCTATCACCTGCATCTTCGTCCCGGCGAGGAGCTGATCCGCGAAGGCGGCGGCCTGCACAAGTTCATGTCATGGCCCAAGCCTGTTCTGACTGACAGCGGCGGATTCCAAGTCTTCTCTCTCTCCGGCATCCGCAAGATCGAGGAAGAAGGCGTAACCTTCCAGAGTCATCTGGATGGCAGCCGCCGTTTTATCTCCCCTGAGGTAAGCATGGATATCCAGCATGCGCTGGGCTCCGACATCATGATGGCTTTTGACGTATGTACTGCCTACCCCTGCGATCACGCGACTGCTGAAGAAGCCATGCATCGCACCCACCGCTGGGCGGCTCGCTGCCAGAAGCACCATACAGATGACACGCAGGTACTTTTCGGCATTGTACAGGGCGCATTCTTCAAGGATCTGCGCATCGAAAGTGCGAAGACGCTGAGGGATATGGATTTCTTCGGTTACGGCATCGGCGGTCTGTCCGTCGGAGAACCCAAGCCCATTATGTACGACATGCTGGAAGCCATCATGCCTCACATGGCTACGGAGAAGCCCCGCTATCTGATGGGCGTAGGCTCTCCCGACTGTCTGGTGGAAGGCGCGCTGCGCGGTGTGGATATGTTTGACTGCGTTTTGGCCACCCGTATCGCACGTAACGGCACCTGTTTTACCAGCAATGGCCGTCTGGTTATCAAAAATGCCCAGTACGCGCACGACTGGCGTCCCATCGACGAGGAATGTGATTGCTACGCCTGCCGTAATTTCAGCCGCGCCTACATTCGTCACCTGTTCAAGGCGGGCGAAATTACCGGCGGCCGTCTGGCCAGCATTCACAATCTGCGCTTCCTGATCCGTTTGATGGAACAGGTACGGCAGGCCATTCAGGAGGATCGTCTGCTGGACTTCCGTAACGAGTTCTACGCCCGTTACGACATGAGCCGCAACTTCTGAGGGACTTCGTCCCTTTTTCCGACGGACGAGTTTTGTTCCAGTCTCCGTCACACGCGCCCAAACTTGTTTTCTGGAGGTTTCCCCTATGTTTGACCGCATTGAAGTAGCCGCAGGTGTTGTTACCAATACAGAAGGCCGTATGCTGATCTGCCGACGCAAAGGCGCGCTGGATGGTTTGTGGGAGTTTCCCGGCGGCAAGCGAGAAAAAGGCGAAACCTTTCAGCAATGTCTGGAACGCGAGCTGATGGAAGAGCTGGAACTGCCGGTACAGGCAGGCGATACGCTGGGTTCTGTTCTGCGCCGTGAAGGCGAGAAAACCATCTGGCTTGTATTTGTCAGTGCAAAACTGAAAGATACCCATGATCTGGTACTCCATGATCACGGCAAGGCGGCGTGGATTCTGCCGGAAGAAGCCTCTCAATACGAGTTCTGTCCCGCCGACCAGAGCTTCCTGAACAGCTATCTTCCAACGCTTGAAAAGTAAATATGAATGCCCGGAAAGCATTGCTTCCCGGGCATTCATCAGCTTGTCGATAAAACCATTAGGAGGCGTCGGAGGGCCGCAGCCCTCCGACTCTTG
>JAFYQB010000123.1 GCA_017547285.1 Clostridia bacterium | reverse complement strand
TCATTACTTTGTTTTCAGCAAAAAGCGAGCCGGAGGACCCTGGTTACTCTCCCTTAAACACCTGAATGCACAGCGCGCCTTCGCCGGTGCTTTCAGCCAGAATGCGCAGGGGGTAATCCGCATCGTTGCGGAAAATAAAGTTGAGTTCATTGTTGCCAACGGCGGCGTCCTGATGCATGGGCAGGTACTTGGCGCAGCCGGGGCCATGGGGACGGCGCTTGAGGATGGTAAAGCCCTCTACCTGACGCACGGCGTTGTACAGCGTGGAGCTGGACTGGCAGGTGCCGCCGCCATAACCCAGCTGGCTGCCGCCATCGATCAGAACAGGCGCGGGATGGTAGCCGTTGGAACGCTTGTAGGGGCCTACATCGGCGTTGAAATCCAGCTTATCGCCGGGATACATGGTCAGGGTCATGCTCTCGCAGCTGCGCACAATGTTCTTGCAGCGGCCGTCATTGCCCTCCTTGCCGGTGTTGTACTCAAAAAAGCTGCAGAAGGCGGCAATGGGGGTTTCGCTGCTCATGGGCTCGTCGCCCTGCGCAACCACGACCAGATCGGTCAGCTGACTGGCATGGATGTAGCCGTAATGACGCCACATGATCACCTTGGCAAATCCATCCACAAATTCAAGAATGGCTACCTTGCTGCCCTTACCGGGCTGGATATCGTGGATTTCCGCATTCAGAGAGGGGGCCTTGTACACGGGCGTAGGATCGCCGGTCAGCTCCGCCACGTACTGGTGAGGCACCACGCCGTAGGGCGGGGTGTTTTCGGGATCAAGGGTGGTCATGTGTTCATTGACCCAGGTACGGATCACGTAGCCCACATTCCCCTCGTACTCCGCCAGCACATACGTGGGATAAACGGCGTAGACGGTAATGGTCTTGCCCGCACGGATGGCGCACACCACGTCGCTGTCGCTGCTCTGTTTGGCGCGCATGCGGATGGTGGTGCCGTTGGAGGCAAAAGGCTTGATGGTTGTGGTGTACAGCGGCTTCAGGCCCTCAATGCTGGCCACTTCATCGCCGTAGTCTGCCTGCACGTCCTCTTCATCGCTGGCCATGCCTTCCACTTCTATGCCCTCGGGGATCACAACGGTTTCATCCGCCGTTTCTGCCAGCGCCCACACGGGCAAAAGGGCCAGAAGCACGCTCAAAAGCAGGGCGGTCATTCTGATCTTTCTGTTCATGGATCCTTTTCCTTTCCGGGAAAAAATCAATACAGAATGATTATAGCACAGTTTTGAGCGCTTGGGCAGAGGGAAAGCCGATTTTTTACATTCCGCTCCATGCGTGCCAAAGCATTGAAGGCAGGAAAAACCTGTGTTATAATCAAAATCGCTGCCTGATGACAGGCACGCATCTGACAGGGAGGGTCCATCATGAAGATCAGACAAAAGATCATCGCCGGCATTCTGGGCGTATTGCTGGTATTCGTGGGCAGTTTGTGCCACTTTTCCGCTGAATGGTATATTCAGGCATTTGGCGATACGGGCTTTGACTCCATTTTGTTTACCTTGTTTTCCGAAAAAGGCGGCGTATCCGAAGAGGTGATGCAGGGCTTTTTCCAAACCGCTCTTCAGCCCGCGCTGATCGTTACCGGCATTTCGATTGTGCTGTTTGCGGCGTTTGCCTGTCTTACCCGATGGAGCTGGTATCTGACGGCAGCTGCGCTGGCGGCCAGCCTTGTTTTGTGCGCAAATGCCGCAAACACGGTACGCCTGCCGGAATACCTGAAGGACTATGCCAATGCCTCCCAGCTGTTTGAAACAGAGTATGTTGATCCGGAAAAAACAAAGATCGTGTTCCCGGAGGAAAAGCGCAACCTGATCTACATCATGCTGGAATCCATGGAAACGACCTATCTTTCCAAAGAAGAAGGCGGCGCGCTGGAAAACAACGTGATCCCGGAACTTTATGAGCTGGCGGCAGACAACATCAATTTCTCGCACAACGAGGGGGTGGGCGGCTGCAATCACAGCACCGGCGCCACCTGGACGACCGGCGCCATGGTGGCCCACACGGCAGGCATCCCGCTGAAAACCACATGGGAGCTCACCAACCGTTACGACTTTGAGATCAGCATGCTGCCCGGCGCAAGCACCATTGTGGAAGTGCTCAAAAACAACGGTTACAATTACACCTTCATGTGCGGCTCCAACGCCACCTACGGCGCCCGCGCCCAGTATTTCCTGCAGCACGGCGCAGACAGCATCGTGGACTATTATTCCGCCATCAACGACGGCTACATCATGGAGGGCTTCTTTGAATGGTGGGGCCTTGCGGATTCCGACCTGTACATGTACGCCCAGACCAAGCTGGATGAACTGGCCAGTCAGGACGAGCCCTTCGCCATGACGCTGCTGACGGTGGATACCCATGCGCCGGGCGGTTACATCTGCAGCATGTGCACCGACGACTTTGAAGAACAGTACGACAATGTGCTGGCCTGCGCTTCCTATCAGCTGTATGATTTTCTGGACTGGCTCAGCTATCAGGATTACTACGAGAACACCACCATCGTTGTCGTGGGCGATCACCTGACCATGGACAACGACTATATGATGCGTGCGCTGGGCGATGATTACAATACCTACGACCGTGCGCTGTACAACTGCTTTATCAACAGCGCAGCAGAACCCGTGAACGAAAAAAACCGCGTTTTCACCCAGTTCGACCTGTTCCCCACCACGCTTGCCGCCATGGGCGCACAGATTGAAGGCGAACGTCTGGCACTGGGGACCAACCTGTTTTCCGATGTGCCCACGCTGGCGGAACGGATCGGTTTTGAGGAACTGGACAAGGAAATCAGCCGCGCATCCGAAATGTACCGCAACGAATTCATGATTCCCCCGGCTGAAAACTGAAACCGTTCAAAAAAGATCGCTGACGCGATCTTTTCCGCCGAAGATAGCACCGTTTGCCTACTCGCCTGACGGCTCGCCGGGCGGCAAACGGTGTAAGGAAAGCCTTGCTGAGCAAGGCTTCCGAAGCTGACGCGCATGTCGTCAGCTTCGGAACAAGAGTCGGAGGGGACGGAGGTGAGCGGGTGCCCAGTGGGCACAACGGCGTAGCCGTTAGCAAACCGGAGGAGTCAACCGAAACGAGCAGACGTTA
>JAFYQB010000122.1 GCA_017547285.1 Clostridia bacterium | reverse complement strand
GGTGTAAGGAAAGCCTTGCAGCGCAAGGCTTCCGAAGCTGACGCGCATGTCGTCAGCTTCGGAACAAGAGTCGGAGGGCTGCGGCCCTCCGACGCCTCCTAATGGGGTTTATCGACAAACTGAAGCGGAACAGAATGATCTGTTCCGCTTTTTGTATACCGATGTTGAATCAGATGAACAAATCTTCGCCAGGCTTAAGCTGGTAAACTGTTCCGCTTACCGAGAACCAGAGCGTGATTGCGCTGGGGTTGTGGAAGCGGCAGCCGTCGGCGCTGATGTGCAAGCTGCGCCACGCCTCCACGTAATCGTGGATTTCAATGTTGGTGGCATACCAGATATCATCGCGATGGCCGATGTATTCGGCAAATTCTTCCATCACATGCCAGTTATTGTCGCCCTCAAATTCGTAGCTGTGACCCCAGAGGTAGAATAGCTGCGGACGGTAGGGCTTGCCTTCGGCAAATTTGCGGGCCAGGTTCATCAGCTCAGGATCTTTGTGATGACAGGTAGCAGGAAGCGTGAGCCAGTCGTTGGGAATGTCAAAACGATGGGTGGATTCCGTGGTGCGGGCGTAGGCTACGCCGCAGTCGCGGAGCGTATGCGTGAATTCCCTGCTGTAAGTGCCGTAGGGGTAAGCCATGCCGCGGATAATGCGGCCAAAGGCGTTTTCAAGGGCTTCCTTGTCGCGTACAACCTGCCACACGGCGTGGGCGGCGGGCAGGCCGGGCAGGTCGCCGTGATGATAGGCGTGAATGGCCACTTCCTGGCCGGAATCCTTGAGCAGCTCGATCAGGGCCTTTTCGGTCATGCGGCGATGAATGCGGCCTTCAGGATAAACAGTGCCTTCAGGTGCAAAATTGCCGGAATTCAGGTTAAATGCGCCTTTCAGGCCGTGCTTCTGCATAATATCCAGCAGCTGCGCGTCCTGCTCCACGCCGTCGTCATAACTGAGGGTAAGGGCTTTGCAAAGACCGTTGGGGAAACGCATCCAGAGATCTGCCATGGAAGATCACCTCGTATGAAATTTCGGTTACTACAGAAATTCGGGAAATACGGACAAAGTCCTGCAAAAAACACCGCGGAAAACCGTTTTGGTCTTCCGCGGTGCTGATTATTCCTCGATCTCGCCTGCAGCGATCATCACGCTGCGCAGGCCGCCGACGCTTTCCACCGGCAGGGTAAACATGACCGTGTGGGCGGGGCTGTGCACGCCGGCCTTGTCCATAATCGCGCGCATGATAGCGGTTTTCTGGTTGGCGGCGGTCAGGATCATGATCATTTCCTTTTCATCGGCAATGGACATGCCGAAAAACTTGTTTTCGCCAAAGGGATTGGTGCCCTTGGCGTGCAGCACGGTACCGCCCATGGCGCCTGCGCTGCGGGCAGCATCCATCACGCTGTCCACATGGCCGCGGTTGGCAATGGCAATGATCAGCTCATAGAGAAATTGATTCGGCATTTCTTTCACCTCTCCCAGAATAATGTCCTGTCCGTGTGTAAAATAGTCCAGACTGCTTGCACCGCCAATGCTGCCCATGGGCACGGTAAAGCACATGCCGTGGCCTGGAACTTCCAGGCCCAGCTCATGGACCATGCTGGACATCAAACGCCTGGCACGCGGACGGGTGGTCATCACATAGAACAGCTCTTTCTGGGTTTCTTCCAGCCCCAGCAGATCCAGCAGTTTTTTGCCTGCGGTGCCTTCGCACAGCAGGGACGTTACGGTGTTGACGCCATGTGTATGGAAGAAAGCAGGCATCTGTTCGCTGTAATCGCGTTTCACGATGGCACAGAGCAAACAAAGATCATGCATAAGCGTACCTCCTGTTTATTCGATAATTTCTTCTGCCGGGGCGGGCGGGACAGGTTCCATCCTCTTCTGCTTGAACTTGAAAACCAGACCCAGAATCTGAATGGTGATGAGCGGCGTCATGGCAACCATCGCCACCACGCCGAACGCATCGGTCGCTACATCGCCGCCGACGGCAATGCACGCGCCCATAGCCAGCGGCAGCAGGAAGGTAGCTGTCATGGGGCCGGAGGCAACGCCGCCGGAGTCAAACGCAATGGAGGTAAAGATGGGCGGCACAAAGAACATGAGCAGGATCGCCGCCAGATAGCCGGGAACCAGCAGCCACAGAATGTGGATGCCGCTGATGATGCGCAGCATGGAAAGGCCAACGGAGACGGACACGCCGATGGACAGGCTCAGACCCAGCGCCTTCTGCGGAATCGCGCCTGCGGTCAGCTCGTATACCTGCTTGCTCAAAACGTGCACGGCGGGCTCGGCGGAAACCACAAAGTAGCCGATCAGCATGCCGATGGGAATCAGCAGCCAGCGCACATTCATGCCGCCGAGTGCCTGTCCCAGAAAATTGCCCATGGGCATAAAGCCCACATTCACGCCGGTCAGGAACATGACCAGTCCCACATAAGTATACACCAAACCCATCACAATACGGAAGACTTCGCGCAGCTTCAAATGCAGTACAAAAATCTGAAACAGCACAAAAAACGCGGCAACAGGGAGCAAAGCGACGGCGACTTCAATCATGTAATAAGGGAGCTCCTGAACAAACATGCCGGTCAGGGCGCGTGTATGCGCTGCATCTGCCAGTACCGTGTGGGCGGCGTAAGCGCCGCCGGTGGGACGGAAAATCAGCCCCAGCAGCATGACGGCCAGAATGGGGCCTACAGAGCACAAAGCCACCAGACCGAAGGAGTCGTTTTCGGCGTTCGCGTCGCTTCGGATGGCGCTGACGCCCACGCCCAGCGCCAGAATGAACGGAACGGTCATGGGGCCGGTGGTCACGCCGCCGGAGTCAAACGCTACGGCAAGGAAAGAATCCGGTACAAAGGCAGCCAGACCGAACACCACGGCGTAGCAGCCCAGCAGCAGCCACTTCATGGGAATGCGCAGAAGAATGCGCAGCAAGGCTACTACCAGAAAAATACCCACGCCCAGCGCAACGGCCAGAATGAGCGTCATGTTGGGCACACCGGGCACCTGCTCGGCAAGCACCTGCAGGTCCGGTTCGGAAATGGTGATAATCACGCCCACAAGGAAGGAGATCAGCATGATCAGCCACAGCTTTTTGCTGCGGGTCATGGCCGAACCCACATGCTCGCCGATGGGCGTCATGGCCAGGTCGGTACCCAGTGTGAACAGGCCCATGCCTACCACCAGCATCACCGCGCCGACCAGAAAGCCCAGCATGGCGCTGACCGGCGCGGGCACCCACAAAAAGCAGAGCGCCAGTACGATCAGCGTGATCGGCAGTACGGAAGTGTAAGCTTCTTTCCACTTTTCCGTCAGAATGCTGTGATGTGCATTTCGGCGTTTCCAGAAGCGTTTAGTTTGATTTTGCCGTTTTGCCCCAGTCATTTCCTCACCTCTTTTATGTTTCGAGATGTCCCATCAAACGCACAACGGTCACACCCATGATCAGCATGCCCAGCTGCGCCCACAGCTCCCGGTTCAGCGTGAACCCGGGAAACACCACAGCCACCGATACCAGCAAAAAACCAAGCACTGCATAATAGGCATGGCCGGTATAACGGTCAAACAGGCGCTGCGCCATGTGCATACATGCAAAGGCAGACAGTGCAAAACCGGCTGCAATCGGTACAAGCTGCCCTATGGCCATGCCGGACACGGCTGCCAGATACGCCGGATACCACCCCAGCCGGATCAGCACCAGCGATGTGGAGACACCAGGTACCACCGTTCCGATTCCTTCCAACAGTCCTGTTGCAAAGGACTGTATGGTGGAGAGGCGTTCCACAACGGTTCCCTGTCCGTTCAGCAGGCACAGCGGCAGCGCGATCAGAATACCGGCCGCCAGCGAAAACAGCCAGGAAAAGCGGAAGCGTTCGTGCTGCTGCGCTTCGTTCAGCAGATCGGGCACGCCGCCAAGGATCAGGCCGGTGAACAGGAACAGCATCAGCTGTTCATACTGCGCCATGGCCCCGGACAGGCAAACCGCGCCCAGCACGATGCCTCCTGCGATCCATATGCCCAGCGAAAACAGAAACTGCAAATGCCGTTTTGGTTCGCGGAACAGGTGCATTACTGCCTCCAGCATGGGGCGGTACAGCCCGAAGGATACGGCCAGCACGCCGCCGCTTGCGCCGGGAAGGATGCAGGTTACGCCGATCAGCAGTCCTGCCAGTGCGTTGTGTGTCCGTGGGTGTTGCTTGCGCATGTTCATCCCGCCTTTATCAAGGGTTTGCATGAATGTATGCGCGTGATGGAGAAACAATCACACGACCAGTATACATGAAATTTGGTGAAAATACAATTTAATAGGAAGGAATTTTTCAGTTTGTTCATGTTCTTACATATTAAATAGTAAATAAAAAAGTTCCGCGCATAAAACGCGCGGAACCATTGGGTTATTTTACGAGCCGATGGTCGTTGTTTGACCTCCGGCGGTCTTAGGTGCAGTCCCAAACATACAAATCCAACCCTTGACCGCGTAAAAACGCGGTCAATCCGGGGGGCATGGGCACCGCCCCTGCTTATTTGACAAGATCCTCGATCACGTTCTTGAGATGGGCTACATAATAGGCGGGGTTGAACTTCTCGCCGGTGGCCTTCTCCAGCAGCACGCCGGGATCATACATGCTGCCGTGGAAGTGGATGTTGTCGTTCAGCCACTTGGTGATGGGAGCAAGTTCGCCCTTTTCCATCAGCGCATCAAAATCGATATCCTTCTTCATGGCGTTCAGGATCTGGCTGGCATAGGCGCTGCCCAGCGCGTAGCTGGGGAAGTAGCCGAACATGCCGCTGGGCCAGTGCACATCCTGCATCACGCCCTTGCTGTCGTTAGGCACATCCACGCCCAGGTATTCCTTCATCTTGGCGTTCCATGCCTCGGGCAGATCCCTGGTGGACAGTTCGCCGCTCACCAGCAGCTTTTCCAGCTCATAGCGCACCATGATGTGCAGGGGATAGGTGACCTGATCGGCCTCAATGCGGATGAGAGAGGGCTCCACATAGTTGGCGGCCAGATACAGCTCGCGGTCGCTGACATCCTTGAAGGCAGGGAACAGCTCGCGCATTTTGGGAGCGATCACAGCGAGGAAGCGCTGGTCATGGCCGATGAGGTTCTCATAGAAGCGGCTCTGGCTCTCATGCAGGCTCATGCTGCTGGCGCTGCCAACGGGGGAGTACATCTGCTCGGGGTTTACGCCCATTTCGTAGTGAGCGTGGCCGCCCTCGTGGATGACGCTGTACACGGAAGACAGCACCGCGTTGGGATAGTAGTGGGTGGTGATGCGCGCGTCAAAGGGGTTCATGCTGGTGGTGAAGGGGTGCTCGGTCTCGGCAATGGCGCAGCGGGTCTTATCCAGACCGATCACATCCATCAGGTAATCGCTCAGTACGCGCTGGGCGTTCACATCGCACTCGGCGCTGATGAAGTCCGGCAGGGCTTTCTGCTGCTTCGCCATTTCGATCATGGGAACAATCTCCTTGCGCAGCATGCCGAAGAATTCATCCAGCGTGGCGGTGTTCAGGCCCTTTTCGTAGTTGTCCAGCAGCACTTCGTAGGCGGGGATATCAGGATTCTTGTAGGCGGCAAACTTGCGGGTGTATTCGATCACCTGCGCAAGGAAGGGCTCGAAAATGCTGTAGTCGTTCTTTTCCTTGGCTTCCAGCCAGGCGGATACGCTGTCGGTGCGCAGCTTGCTGTAGGCGGTGAACTCGTCCATGGGAATGCGGGTCAGTTCCTGCACGTCCTCGCGCATGAGGTACACTTCGCGGGCGGTCACTTCATCCAGCTCGTCCTTGCAGGCCCACAGGCTGTCCAGCAGTTCGATGGTGGAAGGGGCGGTGGTAAGCTCGTACATTTTCTGGCTCAGGAATGCAGCGGTTTCGCCGCGATACTTTGCCGAAGCGCGGGGTGCAACCGTATCGCCGTCAAAATGCAGAATGCCGGCGGCATGGCCGTAGAAGTGGCGCTCGAGTTGCAATTTTTTGAGCGCTTCCTTCATCATGTTCAGATCCATAGGTGTTTTCCTCCTGTTGAGCAATCTTTAGGGAACATAGATGTATACACTCATTATATATGCAGGAGAAGTGTATGTCAAACGCAGTATAAAGAACACCAGAAGTACATTTTTTGCATTTTTCTGGCCGAAAAAATGCAAAAATATCTATCCTGAACGTGAATTATGTATTGCATTTTGCGCAAATTTATGAGAGAATACATGAGCATAGAATCGGGTAACTGTTTCTGGCATAAAAAATAATTCAGGAGGAAACAAACATGAAGAAGATGCTTGCTATGCTTCTGGCTCTGTGCATGATCCTGTCCATGGCTCCCGCTATGGCTGAGACTGCCGCTGCCGAAAAGGGCACCATCATCTACGGCTCCACCACCGAAATCGGCGGCGACTTCTGGTTCACCAGCCTGTGGACCAACGGCGCTACCGACGCCATGCTGCGTTCCATGACCAACGAGCTGGCCACCGTGGTTACCGATCAGGGCGGCGCTCTGGTTGTGAACCCCACCGTTGCTGCCAACGTTGAGTCCACCATGAACGATGACGGCACCAAGACCTACACCATCACCATCAACGAGGGTCTGGTGTACAACAACGGCGAAGCCATCACCGCTAAGGACTTCCTGTGGGCCAGCGTATTCAACTGCTCTCAGGTTGCTGCCGATCTGGGCGGCAAGTCCACCGCCAGCACCACCTACGTGGGCGGCGAAGCTTACAAGAACGGCGAAGTGCCCTACGTAAGCGGTCTGCGTCTGATCGATGAGTACACCTTCTCCGTAACCATCGAAGACGACTACGTTCCCTACTTCTTCGACCTGTCCTACGCTTCCTTCAGCGCTCACAACATGGCTTACTACCTGGGCGCTGGCCTGGAGCTGAAGGATGACGGCGAAGGCGCTTACATCGCCGGCGATTTCACCGCTGACGCTGTGAAGGCTCAGGTTGAGTTCGCCCGCTTCCACGCTGGCGAAGACCGCGTTACCGCTGGTCCCTACAACCTGGTTGAGTTCGATCAGGCTGCTCTGCAGGCTACCCTGACCATCAACCCCAACTTCCCCGGCAACTTCGAAGGCCAGAAGCCTTCCATCGAGAAGATCATCGTTGTTAAGGCTGAAGACGCCACCTGGGCTGACGCTATCAAGACCGGCGCTTTCAACTTCTACGATACCATCACCGATGGTTCCGCTGTTAACACTGCTCTGGACATCATCGAAGAGGGCGGCTTTGACTACGTACAGTTCGATCGTCCCGGCTACGGCATGATCAACCTGGTATGTGACTTTGGCCCCACCCAGTTCCTGAACGTTCGTCAGGCTCTGATCAAGCTGCTGGACCGTAACGAGTTCGCCAACACCTTCTGTCAGGGCTGGGGCGGCGTTGTGAACGGCCCCTACGGCACCGGCCTGTGGCAGTACCAGGAAGGCGAAGAGTGGCTGACCGACAACCTGAACCCCTACACCTACAGCCCCGAAGAGGCTGTGGCTCTGCTGGTGGAAGACGGCTGGACCCTGAACGCTGACGGCTCCGAATGGACCGAGGGCAACATCCGCCACAAGAAGGTGACCGCTGAAGAAGCCGGCACCTACAAGCACAACGTAACTCTGGCTGACGGCACCATCCTGATGCCCCTGATCATCGAGTGGTCTTCCTCCGAAGGCAACTCCGTATCCGACCTGCTGAAGGTTATGCTGGCTGAGGCCGACGCTACCAAGGCTGCCGGTATGCAGATCAACCAGAACGTTATGACCTTCACTGAGCTGCTGAACTACTACTATCGTGACGCTTCTCAGGGCGACCAGTACGGCGTGCCCACCTACGGCATGTTCAACCTGGCCACCAACTTCTCCGCCACCTACGACATGAGCTACTCCTTCACCTCCGATCCCGAAATGGTTGCTCTGGGCTACAACCTGAACTACCTGTTCGACGACGTGCTGGATTGGCTGACCATGCAGATGGTTTACGGCGTTGACGCTGAGGACGTGGAAACCTATCAGATCCTGTGGCAGCAGTACATCGCTCGCTGGAACAGCCTGATGCCCCAGGTTCCCCTGTACTCCAACGTGTACATCACCATGTATCCCGACTGGCTGGAGAACTATACTCAGGACTCCTTCTGGGGCTTCGAGTATGCCATCCTGTACGCCACCGTTGCTGAATAAGCAAACGAGGGGTTAAAAAACCAATAAGTCTCTGTGACGCGAGGGGGCGGGCACACTGCCCGCCCTCTCGTTCGCGGAGTATAGAAGGGGTTAAAGCCATATGGGCAAGTATATACTCAAGCGCTGCGGATACATTGTTGTGGTCTTTCTGATCGTCAGCTTCCTGATGTATTCGCTGTACAATCTGATTCCCAATGATCCGGCCCGAGCTGAACTGGAACCCCTGCGTCAGACTCTGAAGCCGCAAGAATATGAGCAGCGTTATAATGATCTGCGCGCCGAGATGGGTCTGGACGATCCGCTGATCGTGCGTTATTTGCGCTGGTTCGGCCTGTGGCCTGACACCGACGGCGAAACCTTCAACGGTGTGCTGCAGGGCAACTTTGGTTATTCCAACCTGTATAAGCGTAATGTGATCGAGGTTATCCCCGATCCCATGAGCAATACCATCTTCATCAACATTTTCTCCACCATTGCTGCACTGGGTATTACGATTCCTCTGGGCATCTACTGCGCTGTGCATAAGGGCAAGAAGTTCGACCAGGCCACGCAGGTGGTCACCATGCTGGGATACTCCATCCCGGTCTATATTACTGCGCTCGTTTTCATGTTCTTCCTCGCCGTATACTGGCGCATCTTCCCTGTGATGGGCATTAAAACGGCTGGTATCGAGTACGCAAACAACTGGGAAGCGTTCACTGATAAGCTTTATCATATCACCCTTCCCGTTATCGTTATGACCTTCGGTTCTCTGGGCGGCATGACCCGTTACGTACGTTCTTCCATGATCGATGCTCTGAGCATGGACTACATCCGTACTGCCCGCGCCAAGGGCCTGCGTGAAAAGGTAGTTATCTACTCTCACGCCTGGCGCAACGCGCTGCTGCCTGTCATCACCAGCATTCTGGGCTGGTTCCTGAGCATCTTCTCCGGTTCCGTTGTTATTGAAAACACCTTCGGTTTGAGCGGCATGGGCCGTTTGTACTGGCAGGGTCTGAACAACAACGACTTTGAGTTGGTTTTGGCCATCCAGATGTTCTACTCCATTGTTTCTCTGACCGGCTCTCTGCTGATCGACATCAGCTACGGCCTGGTTGACCCGCGCGTACGCGTTGACAAGTAAGGAAGGAGGAAAAAACCATGTCTGACAACAAAAAGAAGCAGTTTTTCCTCGCCCGCTGGTTCAAGCGCATGTTCATGGGCTCCAGCAAGGAGATTCAGGATCTGCTGAAGGAAGAGCAGGTTCAGACCCCTCTGAAGCTGATGGCTCAGAACTTCTTCAAGAAGTGGACGGTTCGCGTAGGTCTGTCTGTTTATATTCTGATCTTCCTGTTCGTAACCATCGGTCCCCGCTTCTTCCCGCTGGACCTGTCCGATCAGGACTCCACCCTCATCAACCTGCCTCCGGGATACAACATGATGAAGCTGCCCGAAGAGATGAACGGCAAAATTGCTGACATCGCTGCCGGCAATACCTACGGCATCGGCCTTGATACCGATGGTAAGCTGTACACCTGGGGTACCACCCGCATTACCGACAAAATCGATATTGCAGACATTCCTGAGGAAGTGCAGAACGCGGATCTGCAGATGATCGCTGCTGGCGCTGACCATGCTGTAGCGCTGGACGCTAACGGCCAGCTGTATGTATGGGGCAACACCCGTCTGCAGCAGGACAAGTACTCCAACGATATGACCAAGCTGATGAAGAATGCCGCCAACGGCAAGACCGATAAGGCTTGGGATATCATCCAGCTGGAAGCCAGCAACCAGTTCTCTGCTGCTGTGAGCAGCGATGGTACTGTGTACATCTGGGGCAACGGCAACACCGCTGACGTGAAGGTGAAGAAGGAACATCAGGGCAAGGTTGCCAAGATCGCTCTGACCACCGACGCTCACATTGCCCTGCTCAAGGACGGCACCGTTGCCTACATCGGCAACAAGGCCAAGAGCACCACTGTTTCCAACATCCCCAAGGATCTCAAGAAGGCTACTGTTGTGGACATCGCCGCAACTTCCAGCGCTGTTGCCGCCGTTACCGAGGATGGCAAGGTATATGTTTGGGGCAACGCCACCCGCGGCGAAGCTGCCATTCCTGAGTTCACCGCGCCCGTAAGCAAGATCTACGGCGGACGCTTCCACTTCACCGCTCTGCTGGAAGACGGCAGCGTAGTAAGCTGGGGCAACAACAAGTATCATCAGACCGAGGTGCCCGCTTCTCTGGCCGGCAAGCAGGTGGAAAGCCTGTATGTAAATGCCTTCCAGAACTACGCCATCGATACCGAAGGCGGCGTGCACACCTGGGGCCTCAAGGGCTTCCTGATGGGCACTGACGATCTGGGCCGCGACATGCTGACCCGTGTTATCAACGGCGGCGCTGTTACCATGACGGTAGGCGCAATCTCCGTTATCATCGCCACCATCATCGGCGTGACCATGGGCGGTCTGGCCGGCTACTTCGGCGGCAAGGTCGATATCCTGATCATGCGAATCAGCGAGATCGTAGGCGGTCTGCCCTTCATCCCGTTCTCCATGATCCTGTCCGCTGTTATCGGCTCCACCATGACCAGCAACCAGAAGATGTACCTGATCATGGTCGTGCTTGGTATTCTGAGCTGGACCGGTACCTGCCGTCTGGTTCGTGCCCAGATCCTTGCCCAGCGCGAAATGGAATACGTTACCGCTGCCAAGGCTATGGGTATCAAGGAGATCACCATCGTATTCCGTCACATTCTGCCCAACGTTCTGTCCCTGCTGCTGGTCAGCATGACGCTGGACTTTGCAACCTGTATGCTGACTGAATCCACCCTGAGCTATCTGGGCTTCGGTATTCCGCTGCCTCAGCCCACCTGGGGCAACCTGCTCAACGGCGCCAACAACTCCGTTGTTATCCAGCAGTACTGGTGGCGCTGGGTATTCCCCGCTGTGGTGTTCGGTCTGTGTACCATTAGTATCAACATGATTGGCGACGGCCTGCGTGACGCGGTCGATCCCAAGAGCAACGGTCGTTAAGGAGGTGGATGAAGAATGGCACTTTTGGAACTGAAGAACCTCAAGACTTTTTTCACCACCAAGCGCGGCATCGTAAAGGCTGTTAACGATGTTTCCTACGCTGTGGAACCCGGCAAAACGCTGGGCGTTGTAGGCGAATCCGGCTCCGGCAAGAGCGTGAGCGCCATGAGCATTCTGCAGTTGTTGGACGGCAACGGCTACATTGCAGGCGGCAGCATTGAGTTTGACGGCAAGGACCTGAGCAAGCTCACCCGCAACGAAATGTACAAGATCCGCGGCAATGATATCTCTGTGATTTTCCAGGAGCCCATGACCAGCCTGAACCCTGTTTTCACCATTGAAAAGCAGGTCTCCGAGCCCTTCATCATCCATCAGGGCATGACCAAGGAGCAGGCCAAGAAAAAGGTTGTGGAAATGCTCAGCGACGTAAAGATCCCCAACCCCGAAGTGGTCGCAAAGCAGTATCCCCATCAGCTGTCCGGCGGTATGCGTCAGCGCGTGATGATCGCCATGGCGCTGGCCTGCCAGCCTAAACTGCTGATTGCGGACGAGCCCACCACCGCTCTGGACGTGACCATTCAGGCTCAGATCCTGAAGCTGATGAACGAACTGAAGCGTTCTCACGGTACGGCCATCCTGTTCATCACCCATGACCTTGGCGTTATCGCCCAGATGGCTGATGACGTGGCTGTTATGTACTGCGGTCAGGTGGTTGAAAAGGCTCCCGCCCGTACCATCTTCGGCAAGCCTGAGTATTCTCACCCCTACACCGAGGGCCTGATGGTTTCCATTCCCCGTCTGGATACCCCCGCCAACCAGCGTCTGGACGCCATCCCCGGCGCGGTGCCTCACCCGCTGGATCTGCCCAAGGGCTGTAAGTTTGCCCCCCGCTGCAAGTACTGCACGCAGAAGTGTATTGATGAAGAGCCCGCGCTGGTAGAGGTCAAGCCCGGCCAGCAGATCCGCTGCTTCTATCCCAGGAAGGAGGAGCGTCATGCAAACCTCAGCAAGTGAGCGTAAGCCCCTGCTTCGCATCAGCAACCTGAAGCAGTATTTCCCGCTTAAAAAGAAGGGTCTGTACGTAAAGGCCAACGACGGCATCACCCTGGATATTTACGAGGGTGAAACGCTGGGCCTGGTAGGCGAGTCCGGCTGCGGCAAGAGCACGCTGGGCCGTACCCTGCTCCAGCTCTACCGCCAGACCGATGGCCGCACCATGTACTACGGCCGCTCTCTGGATGATCTGGCTCCCAAGTACGTGGGCGAGACCATCAAGACCCTTGCCAAGCGCCGCGCCCAGCTTAAGACGCTGGAAGCCAAGCGCGACGCCGTGGAAAAGGAATACAACGCCATGCCCGACGGCGAGGCGAAGTATAACAAGGCCAATGATCTGGAAGTGGCCCGCAAGGAAGCCAACGACTGCTTCCTGGACATGACCAATCTGATTGGCGGTTTCCTGATCGCCGAGGACATCAAGCCCGTTGCAGATGCTTTCATGGCCGTTTTCAACGTATCCGCCAAGCTGCACGACGCTCAGGAGCGTCTGGCTGACGCTGAACTGGATCTGGCTGATGCTACTTTCGCCATCGACCACAGCAAGAAGCCCGAAAAAGCCAAGGCTCAGGCTGCAAGGTTCCAGGCCAAGGTGGACGGCATCAACGCTGAAATCGCTTCCCTGCGCAAGCAGATGGAAGAAAAGCGCGCTGTGATCGAAGAAATGCGCAAGCCCTATGCCAACAACGAGGAGTTCCAGCGTCTGGAATCCTTCCGCGACGACGGCATCGATCTGGCCCGCCTCAAGTATGATGAGATCCGTCAGCTCCGCAAGGATCTGCAGATGATCTTCCAGGATCCCTACTCCAGCCTGAACCCCCGCATGACGGTCGGTCAGATCATCAGCGAGGGCATGACCGCTCACAAGTACTTCAAGAAGAACGACGAGCGTATGCAGGAAGAGATCCTGCGCGTGATGGACAACGCCGGTCTGGCTGCGTACTTCGTACACCGTTATCCCCACCAGTTCTCCGGCGGTCAGCGCCAGCGTATCGGCATCGCCCGTTCTCTGGCCGTGCGCCCCAAGTTCGTGGTGTGTGACGAAGCCGTTTCCGCTCTGGACGTATCCATCCAGTCCCAGATCCTGAACCTGCTTCAGGATCTGAAGGAGCAGCAGAACCTGACCTACCTGTTCATCACCCATGACCTGAGCGTGGTCAAGTATATCTCTGACCGCATCGGCGTTATGTATCTGGGCAACATGGTTGAGCTGGCTGCTTCTCAGGAACTGTTCGAGAATCCGCGCCATCCCTACACCGAGGCGCTGATGAACGCTATTCCCACCACCGATATGGACAGCGGCAAGGAAATCCAGGTGCTGGAGGGCGATATCCCCAGCCCCGTGAAGCCTCCCAAGGGCTGCAAGTTCCATACCCGCTGCAAGTATGCCACCGAGATCTGCAAGCACCAGATTCCCCAGTGGGAAGAGGTTGGTCCTGACCACTTCGTTGCCTGCCACCACATTCTGGGCGCGGAGGAGAACAAGTGATTTTTCAGCGTAAGTACGAACGCGCCATGAAACACCTGAAGGAGCAGACCGGCGACAGCCCCAAGGCTCTGGAAGATGAAAACCTGGCTGATAAGCTGGAAAAGAACGATGCGCTGGCCATGATCATTTCCGGATTGATCGTGATTGTACCGGTCGCGCTGATCGCTCTGCTGATCGTTTGCGGCGTTGGTTACTTTTGGGTTTCCGGCGGCATCCGCTGAATAATGTACACAAAACAACACCCGCAGCATCGTGTGATGCTGCGGGTGTTTGCTGTGTAAAAACAGGGTTCAGGAAAGCCGGTTTTTTAGTAAAAAAGGGCGCTTCCCTTACAGGGAAGCGCGTGTGAAGAACAGATAACCAATGTAGTAAACGCCGGAAACCAGATGCCAGGCAATCAGCAGCCAGCCGAGCAGGTTTTGCGGTTTGCTCCATTTTTGTACAGCGTCCGCTTTCAGGAATCGGATCATGCAAATGATCCACAGCATCAGCGATGCGCCCATCACACCCCAGCCGAAGTTGCCGTCCTGAGCGCGGATGCCGTCCTCGCCCAGAAAGAGCATTTCCGCAATGGCGACCAGCGTAAACAACAGCGTGATCACAAAGGAAGTGTCCGCCTTCTGCCGGCGGCATACGACCAAAGTGTACAGAGGGAAGGCCATCATCAGCAGCACGCGGATTCCCGTACTGAGGGCTTTGCTCCAGCTCAGTTCCAGTACCATGCCTGCGTCCTGCTGGAAGAAGGTATCGGCAAAGTAGAACAGGTACTGGAAGATCATGAACAGGATAGCGGGCATTACGCACAGCAGTACCTGCAGGAAGTAACGGCTGTTTTTGGGGTGGCGGATCCACTGAACCAGGAAGTACAGGCAGCAAGCCGGCAGAAATGCCTGCATGAAGGAGGGCTTGGCCAGCAGGCTCATAAACAGCAGTGCGCCAAGCAGCAGCGCCTGTTTCCAGGGCAGGATGGTAAGCTCCCCATCTTTTGCAAGCCGTTCCTCAAAGATGTCGTAGCACCAGGCAGTATAAGGAACGCATACCACCATAAAGGCCAGCGCGAGCATTTGTGTGCAGCTGTGCCAGGTGTTGGGTGTTCCAACGCCCAGATAAACAGTGGGATTATAGCTGGGAATACATACACAGGAAACCAGCATCAGGACGGAAGTCATCAGGGTAATGGACGTTCGGCTCAGCTTTCCGTGCAGCGCAACCGTCAGCAGACGATGAGTCACATAAGCGACAAAAACCTTGCTGAGGGCCGTGACCAGCGCAGAAGCGAAGGGGAGCGAAACGCCAAGATGCAGAAGAATGGAAACGATCACGTGCCAAAGCGGGTGGATGCCATGATGCACAAAAGAGGTCAGATCGCGGAAGTCACCTTCTGCTGCCCACGTAGCATGGATGCTGATATCGCTGGAAGGAATAAGCGTCATCTGATAAAACATGGCGAAAGAAAGCACGAACAGCAGAGCAAGCATCAGCCATTTGCCTGCATCAAACCGTTTTTCGGATACTTCAAAGGGGTGGCGCATGTCAGTCCTCCTTAATGGATATGGCGGTAAACCTTGTAATCCGGCGTATCCAGCACATTTTCATAGCCGGTGATAGGGGTTTTGAGCTTGTCTGTCAGTACCCAGTGGCTTTTGCCCACGGTATCCGTGGTAAACCAGCCGTACTGCAGGCCCAGCGCGGGATCCAGCTGCTTGAGCAGCTCGTAGCTGTATACATCCAGACGGACGGTGTTTTCAAAGGGATCCTCGGCATTCTCGTTGAAACGGATGGTTTCGGTCACGGCAGCCAGATGTTCGCTGGCATGCGGCACCGCAAAGCGGGCGTTATCCACAAACACAGCTTCGGGCTGGCTGATCATCAGCACAAGGCTGACTGCGCATCCGGCCAGTGTGGCCAGCGGGATCACGCGGCGGTGACGGGCGATCAGATAGGCGGCTACAAGCCACAGATACGGAGCCAGCATGCGCAGATCCGCCCAGTCGTTGGCTTCATAGAACAGCATGTTGAAGCCAAAAGCAGCCACGAGCAGCAGGAAACAGCTCATGATGGGGCCGCGGTAGCCGGTGCGCAGGCACAGCTTGCCGTTGTCATCCTTATCAGTACGGATGAAAGAACTGATCAGACACAGCACGGTCATGCTGCAGTACAGAGCGCGGAAGGCGTCCTGCATGGGGCTGCCCTTGGCGCGGATGAAATAGTCGATCAGATTGGATTTGGTGTGGCTGAGCAGCATGCGCCATGCTGTATGCAGATTTTCCGCCCGCAGGAGATGGTAGACAAAACCGGAAGCATGGGGAGCGGCAGTCTGCATGGAAAAATAACAGCAGAATCCGGAAACAGCAAGTGCAAAGACGCCGAAGCCCAGCATGCGCAGGTTGAAGCGGTAGCGGCAGAAAAGCAGCAGCAGCGGCAGGAACAGCAGGCAGTACATGGGGCGGTACAGTGCGCCAAGGATGATGGTGAACACGCACAGCGCAAGCAGCCACAGCTTGCGGCGTTCCTGATAGCCAAGCAGAAAGGTGATGTAGAGCAAAACCAGCGCATAGTTGAACCACTGGGTCATGCTGGTGCAGGCGTACAGCACAATGGGCGCATAAGCCATCATGATGCCGGTCATCAAAAGCGAAACCGAGAAGCGCGGCTTGCGCAGCGCGCAGAATGCACAGGCAGCCAGCGAGCACCATGCGGCGTTGGCCAGCATGATGGTGTTGTGGCTCAGGCCAAAGAGCTTTACGAACCAGCCGTAAAGCAGGAGCGGGCCGATGCCGGAAATGCCCATTGTGCCGATGGGCGCGATCTGCTCGTGCATGCCGTAATAGCCGGTGGCCATACCAGCCTCATCCCAGCTGTAAAGCGTGCGCCAGAAGCACAGTTCATCCTCCCAGACAGGATAGGCGCCCACCACGCTGCGGCCAAAAACAAAGGAAAGAACAGCCAGCAGCAAAAAGGGCGACAGAATCAAAACAGCCCATCCGATCCGTTTGAGCATACGGCGTTCCGCGCCGGGATTCTGCATGGTCATATCAAATCATCCTTTCATGCGTCATGCGCACAAAAATCCAGTATCAGTATACCATGCGCCCAAATCAACTTCAAGCAAATGCGCCGCATACTTGCAACAATTACGCTTTTTTGTTATGCTTGATAAGGCTATGCCTGTAACGATAACGAAGAGGTGCTTTTGGATGAGCCGCTTTCCTTATGATGCAGTTGTGTTTGATCTGGACGGAACCCTGTGCGAGGCTGAAACAGGAATTGTATCCTCTGTAAAAGTCGCCATGGAGCAGCTGGGCTGCGAGATTCCTGCCTGGGTTGATTTGAAGCTGGTGGTGGGTCCGCCCCTGCGCGATACCTTCCATACCATGCTGGGTGTGCCGGAAAACCGTGTGGAAGAAGCGATGGATTTTTACCGCGTGGATTTTAACAATCGCGGCCGTTTCCTCTACAGCGTCTATCCGAAGATTCGCACGCTTTTGCGCATGCTGCGCGAAGGCGGCGTGCATACGGCGGTTGCTACCAGCAAACCGCTCAAGCTGGCTACGGATATTCTGGACTGGTTTGGTCTGACACCGCTGTTTGATGTGGTGATGGGCGAGGTGGAAGGCCCGCAGAAGCTGGGCAAGCCGGAACTGATCCGCCGCGCGCTGCCGGAACGCTATCATCATGCTGTGATGGTGGGCGATCGCATGTTTGACGTGGAAGGCGCGAGAGGAGCGGGCATCCCGTGCATCGGTGTGGCCTATGGCTGCGGCAGCGTGGAGGAACTGCGTGAGGCCGGAGCGGCGGAGATTGCTGAAACGACTGAGGAACTTCAAAAACTGCTCTGCCCCGGCGCGGAGGCTCCGCGCGGCTTCTTCCTGACGGTGGAAGGCCCGGACGGCAGCGGCAAGACCACGCAGGTGGACCGTCTGGAAAAGAATCTTCGCAAGTTCGGCTTCACTGTTCGCCGCACCCGCGAACCGGGCGGCTGCGCCATCAGCGAAGCCATCCGCGGCATCATTCTGGATACCAAAAACATGGAAATGTGCGACACCTGCGAAGCGCTTTTGTACGCCGCCGCCCGTGCACAGCATGTGCATCAGGTGATCCGCCCTGCGGTCGCCAACGGCGAACTGGTTTTGTGCGACCGCTTTGTGGACAGCTCAGTTGCCTATCAGGGCGGCGGACGCGAGCTGGGCGTTGCCACCATCCAGCAGATCAATGCGCCTGCGGTGGACGGCATGCTGCCGGATGCTACGCTCTATCTGGCCATTGACCACCGGGAGGCATTGAGCCGCCGCCTGGCAGCATCCACCCCTGACCGTCTGGAACTGCAGGCAGTCTCCTTCCACGGTCGCGTGCAGGCAGCTTATGAACAGCTGATCAGCGAAGATGAAGAACGCTTCCTGGTGGTGAACGCCGCGCAGGATCGCGACAGTGTGGAAAAGGATGCGCTGAAGGCGGTTATCGACCGGATCTCTGCTTATGAGCAGCGGTAAGGAGGAACATTTATGAAGGAAAGAATCGTCATCGGCATGTCCGGCGGCGTGGACAGCTCCGTATCGGCCTTGCTTTTGAAGGAGCAGGGCTACGATGTGGTGGGCGTGTTCATGAAGAACTGGAACGAGAAGGATGAAAACGGCGTATGCACCGCCACCGACGACTGGAATGATGTGCAGGACGTTTGCGATACCATCGGCATTCCGTGCTACGCCGTGAACTTTGAAAAGGAATACTATGACCGCGTGTTCCGCTATTTTCTGGACGAGTACCAGCGCGGCCGCACGCCCAACCCGGATGTGCTGTGCAACCGCGAAATCAAGTTCAAGGCTTTCCTTGAATATGCCATGAAGCTGGGCGCGGGCCATATGGCGACCGGCCATTTCGTCAAGAAGGATGTTCGCGACGGTCGCACCGTGCTGCTCAAGGGCGATGATCCCAACAAGGATCAGAGCTATTTCCTCTATATGGTGAAGGAAAAGCAGATCGAGCGCGCGCTGTTCCCTGTAGGTGGCATGACCAAGGCGGAGGTACGCGCCGTTGCTGAAAAGAATGGGCTGATCACATCCGCCAAGAAGGATTCCACCGGCGTGTGCTTCATCGGCGAGCGAAACTTCCGCCAGTTTTTGCAGAACTACCTGCCCATGCAGCCCGGCGATATGCGTACGGAGGATGGCAAAAAGGTGGGCGAGCATATTGGCCTTGCGTATTACACGCTGGGTCAGCGCCGCGGCCTGGGCATTGGCGGAAGCGGCGACGGACGGCGCTGGTTTGTGATCGACAAGGATCTGAAAAACAATGTGCTGGTCGTTTCACAGGGCGAGGACAGCGAAAAGCTCTACTCCCGCTACACCCGCGTGAGCCAGCTGACCTGGGTGGGGGAGGAAGCCCCCGCCGCAGACGGCGTGCCTTTCAGGGCGACGGCCAAGTTCCGTTACCGTCAGCCGGATCAGCAGGTGACCTGCATCATCCGCGGAGATGAGATGTTTGTGGAAGCCCATGAACTGCAGCGCGCCGTGACCCCCGGCCAGAGCCTGGTGCTCTATCAGGGCGATGTGTGCCTTGGCGGCGGTATCGAGGAAGAAACTTCTATGCAGCCTTTTGCATAAAAGAGACGGATCCCATGTCAAAAACAAGGGAAAAACAGTCTTTTTTTACAAAAAAGCTTGCGCAAGGTGGAATGTAAGCGTATAATATCACCCATCATTCAAGCAACGATGGATCGATTCCATTGTGAATAAGGAGGAACCCCCGATGAAGAAACTGGTTGCTATTCTGATGGTTCTTGCAATGACCATGAGCTTTGCATCTGCCATGGCTGCTGAACCTCTCAAAATTGGCGTGATCGGCCCCCTGACCGGCGGCGCTGCCGTGTACGGCAATGCTGTTGCTTACGGCGCTCAGATCGCTGCTGACGAAATCAACGCCAAGGGCGGCCTGCAGATTGTTCTGAACATTCAGGATGACGAGCACGACCCCGAAAAGGCCATCAACGCCTACAACGAAATCATGGACGATGAAGCCGTGATGATCCTGGGCACCGTTACCACCGCTCCCTGCATCGCTGTTGCCGCTCAGGCCTACGAAGAGCGCGTGTTCATGCTCACTCCCTCCGCTTCTTCCAGCGATGTAACTGCCGGCAAGGACAACGTGTTCCAGGTTTGCTTCACTGACCCCGGTCAGGGCAAGGCTGCCGCTGAAATGATCGCTGCCAAGAACCTGGGCACCAAGATCGGCGTGATCTACAACAACGCTGATCCCTACTCCACCGGTATCTATCAGGCTTTCGACGCCACCGCCAAGGAACTGGGTCTGGAGATCGTGGCCGTAAGCACCTTCTCTTCCGACGACAACGCTGACTTCTCCGTGCAGGTTGCTGCCTCCAAGGACGCCGGCGCTGATCTGGTCTTCCTGCCCATCTACTACACCCCCGCTTCCCTGATCCTGGCTCAGGCCAAGGCTGTGGAATACGCTCCCGTGTTCTTCGGCGTGGACGGCATGGACGGCATCCTGACCCTGGACGGCTTCGACAAGAGCCTGGCCGAGGGCGTGATGCTGCTGACCCCCTTCGCTGCTTCCTCTCAGGACGACCGCACCCAGCTCTTCGTTCGCAAGTACGAAGGCCTGCGCGGCGAAGAACCCAACCAGTTTGCTGCTGACGCTTACGACGGCATCTACGCTCTGTACACCGCCGCTATGAACGCTGGCATCACTGGCGAAACCAGCTACGAAGAAGCCTGCGAGCTGCTGATCGAGCAGTTTGCCACCCTGCAGGTGAGCGGTCTGACCGGCGAACTGGCCTGGGCCACCACCGGTGAAGTGACCAAGGTTCCCACCGTGTACGTCATCGAGAACGGCATCTACGCCAAGGTTGACTAAGACGGAATGATTTTTCCGCCCGGCTCTTGCCTCTGAGGTGGGAGCCGGGCGGTTTATGCTGTACAGAACTGCAAGGTAATCAACCCCAGGCAGCCCTGCAAATGGCTGTTTGACGTTGATTACCTTATGGTATTTTGTTGAAAGGTTGTGAAACGATGGTATCCCTGCTGTCCCACCTGCTCAATGGTATTAGCCTGGGAAGCGTCTATGCCATTATTGCACTTGGCTACACCATGGTCTACGGCATTGCCAAGATGCTGAACTTTGCCCACGGCGATGTCATCATGATCGGCGCTTACATCACCTTCAGCGCCGTGCATATGTGGAACATGCCGCCTGTTCTGGCAGTGGTGATCTCCATGGTGGTGTGCACTGTGCTGGGCGTGCTGATCGAAGGTCTGGCTTACAAGCCCCTGCGTCAGGCCACGTCTTTGGCGGTACTGATCACCGCCATCGGCATGAGCTACCTGCTGCAGAACATTGCCCTGCTTGTTTGGGGCCCCAACCCCAAGAGCTTTCCCTCTGTGATTGGTCTGCCCTCCATTTCCCTGCTGGACGGCCAGCTGATTATTGCGGCTGAAACGATCGTGACCGTGCTTGCCAATATCGTGATCATGATCGCGCTCACGCTGTTTACCAACAAGACCAAAATGGGCAAGTCCATGCGCGGCGTAAGCGAGGACAAGGGCGCGGCGCAGCTGATGGGCATCAATGTCAATCTGACCATTTCCGTTACCTTCGCCATTGGCTCCGCGCTGGCCGCCATCGCGGGCGTACTGCTGTGCTCCACCTATCCCGTACTCATGCCTACCACCGGTTCCATGCCCGGTATCAAGGCGTTCACCGCTGCCGTATTCGGCGGTATCGGTTCCATTCCGGGCGCCATGCTGGGCGGTATTCTGCTGGGTGTGATCGAAATTCTGGGCAAGGCGTATGTTTCCACCGAGCTGAGCGACGCGATCGTTTTCGGCGTGCTGATTATTGTGCTGCTTGTCAAGCCCACGGGTCTGCTTGGCAAGAAAGTGCACGAGAAGGTGTGAGGTTCGTATGAGCAGAGCAAAGAAAAACTTTATCAACAATCTCATCACCTACGGCATGGTTGTTGTGGCTTTCCTGATCTGTCAGCTGGCGCTGAGCGGCAGCATCGATGGTTTCAAAATGAGCCGTTCTCTCAAGGGCCAGCTGGTGCCCATCTGCGTGTACATCGTCATGGCGGTATCCCTCAACCTGACTGTCGGTATCTCCGGCGAACTGTCGCTGGGCCACGCGGGCTTTATGAGCGTTGGCGCGTTCTCCGGCATCATCATGTCCACCTGGCTGGCTGCCCGCTTCAACATGAATAACGAAGTGGTGCGCCTGATCATCTCCCTGTTTACCGGCGGTATTTTTGCCGGAATCGCAGGCGTTCTGATCGGCATTCCCGTGCTGCGTCTGCGCGGCGACTATCTGGCGATCGTTACCCTTGCCTTTGGCGAGATCATCCGCAACGTACTTAACTGTCTGTATTTCTCCATTGATGAAGGCAGGCTGCACATGAGCTTCCTGGATCCCATGCTGCCCGGAAAAATGATCTACAACGGTCCTGCGGGTGCAACGGGCGTGGATAAAATCTCCACCTTTGGCATGGGTTTTGCGCTGATCCTGTTTACCCTGTTCGTGGTGCTCAACCTGATCAACTCCCGCTCCGGTCGCGCCATCATGGCCATCCGCGATGCGCGCGTGGCTGCGGAAAGCGTGGGTATCAATGTGCCCAAGTACAAGATGATGGCGTTCGTCATCAGCGCTGCGCTGGCCGGCATGGCGGGCGCGCTGTACGGACTGAATATTTCTTCCGTAACGGCTGCCAAGTTCAAGTTTGATACGTCCATCCTGGTGCTGGTATTTGTTGTTTTGGGCGGCATCGGCAACATTCGCGGATCCGTGATCGCCGCCGCGCTGCTGACCGTTCTGCCCGAAGTGCTGCGCGCTTTCAGCGATTACCGCATGCTGGTGTACGCCATCGTGCTGATCGTGGTGATGCTGGCCAGCAACAGCCCGTTCATCGCTACCAGGATCGCGACTTTGAAATCCAAAATCATCCGTAAGAATCAAACAAAGGAGGGGAATCCGGCATGACGCAGAAACGACAGTCTGAAACCAAAATGGTTCCGGTTCCCAGCCATTCCATTGTGCCTGAGCGCGATGTGGACAAGCGCCCGGTGCTGGAAACCCGCCATCTGGGCATTGAGTTCGGCGGTCTGAAGGCAGTAGAGGATTTTAACCTGACCATTGGCGCGACCGAAATCGCCGGTCTGATCGGCCCCAACGGCGCGGGCAAGACCACCGTTTTCAACCTTTTGACCAAAGTGTATCAGCCCACCAACGGCGTAGTTATTCTGGATGGCAAGGATACCGCCGGCATGAACGCCGCGCAGGCCAGCAAGCTGGGCATCGCCCGTACGTTCCAGAACATCCGTCTCTTCGGCAACATGACCGTGGAAGATAACGTGCGCATTGGCCTGCACAACCAGATCCGTTACAACACGGCTTCTGGTATTCTGCGTCTGCCCTCCTACTGGAAGCAGGAAAAAGCCCAGCACCAGAAGTCACTGGAGCTGCTGAGCATTTTTGATATGCAGGACATGGCTGACGTACAGGCCGGTTCCCTGCCTTACGGCGCGCAGCGCCGCCTGGAGATCGTGCGCGCGCTGGCCACCAATCCCAAGCTTTTGCTGCTGGACGAGCCTGCCGCCGGCATGAACCCTCATGAGACTGAAGAACTGATGGAGAACATTATCAAGATTCGCGATCAGTTCCAGATCGCCATCATGCTGATCGAGCATGACATGAATCTGGTCATGGGCATCTGCGAGGGCATCTGCGTGCTCAACTACGGCCGCATTATCGCCAAGGGCACCGCCAGCGAGATCCAGTCCAACCCCACCGTCATCGAGGCCTACCTGGGCAAGCGCAAGGAGGATTGACGATGAGCCTGCTGAAAGTTGACAACATTCACGTTTTCTACGGCGCCATCCACGCCATCAAGGGCATTTCCTTTGAGGTGGAGGAGGGCGAGATCGTCACCCTGATCGGCGCAAACGGCGCCGGCAAGTCCACTACGCTGAACACCATCGCAGGTCTGCTCAAGCCCCGCGAAGGCAGCATTACCTTTGACGGCAAGAACATCACCGGCATGAACGCCAGCAAAATGGTGTACAACGGCATGGCGCTCTGTCCCGAAGGCCGCCGCATTTTCCAGCAGATGACCGTTCGCGAGAACCTTGAAATGGGCGGTTTCTCCCGTCCCAATGCTGAAATCGACGGTTCGATCGAGGATGTGTTCAACCGCTTCCCGCGTCTGCGCGAGCGTGAAAAGCAGATCGCCGGCACCCTGTCCGGCGGCGAACAGCAGATGCTGGCCATGGGCCGCGCTCTGATGAGCAAGCCCAAGCTGCTCATGCTGGACGAGCCCTCCATGGGTCTTGCTCCCATTCTTGTTGAACAGATTTTCGATATCATCAAGGAACTGCACGAGGCAGGCACCACCATCCTGCTCGTTGAACAGAACGCGCAAATGGCGCTCTCCATTGCCGACCGCGCCTACGTACTCGGCACCGGCCAGATCACCATGTCCGGCCCCGCAGCCGAGGTTCTGGCGGACGACCGCGTAAGAGCCGCATATTTGGGAGGCTGACAAGGGCTTCGCCCTTGACCCGTGTTCTGACCGCGCTTTGCGCGGTCAGGGGCGGGTTCTTTTTGTTTGAGGCTGCTGCTAAGACCGCCGGAGGCAATACAGTGC
>JAFYQB010000121.1 GCA_017547285.1 Clostridia bacterium | reverse complement strand
ATGTGCGTCAGCTTCGGAAGCCTTGCGCAGCAAGGCTTTCCTTACACCGTTTGCCGCCCGGCGAGCCGTCAGGCGAGTAGGCAAACGGTGCATTCTTCGGCGGAAAAGATCGCGTCAGCGAGCTTTTTCGACGGCCTGAGCTTCCCCTCAAGGGGAAGCCAGAATAGCTTGTCGTTTTTCTTTCACCTGCCTTTCAAGCAAAAGGAGCATCCCTATGACCATGCAGGAGTTGATGGAAGCAGCCTTGCAGTACCCTGCCGCCTGTGCAGAAAATCCCTTCGGCCCGGAGAGCATTTGCATCCGCATCGGGGAGCATGGTCCCATTTTTCTCAACCTGATGCCCTCAAACAGCTGGGCCAGCTTTCGCTGCGAACCGCAGATGGGCCTGCTATGGCGCACGCAGTTTCCCGAAAATGTACGGCGCGGCTGGCATTGTCCCCTGGTGCAGCAACCCTATAACAATACAGTTACGCTGGATGGTGCCGTGCCGGATGATGTGCTGCTGGCGATGCTCGCCCACAGCTACCAGCGCGCCATGCTTGGGCTGACCAGAGCGCGGCGCAGGGAATTGCAACTGTGATCATCAGAAAAGGATCCTGCCGGACGCAACTGCCCGGCAGGATCCTTTTTGTATTCCCTTTTTATCTCAGCCGATTTCCTCAAACACAAACGTCAGATGGTAGTTCTCCTCCGCCGTATCTCGGAACACGCGCAGCAGGCGGGGCATGTAGTTTTCCATCTGGCCTTTGGGATTGGCGGGATAACGCACGATGATTCGAGTTGGCACCACTTCGCTGGTCAGTTCATCGTGCAGGGCATCCAGATTGGCGCCATAGTAGAAGGGAAAATCCAGCGTTTCCTTCAGATAGCGGTGCAGGGAGATTTTTTCCTCAAAGCGGGTCAGGTCCAGCGTAATTTCGCGCGTCATGGATGAATCCTCCTTAATACAGCTGAATGAAGGTCTTGAAAGCGTCGGGCGTGTAGTAGATCAGTCCGTCGGAGGAATATACCAGCCGTTCGTCTGAACGCTTGCCGTCCACGGTATTCAGGTCGCACTCATACCAGGTGCGGCCTTTTTTGGAAGGCAGCTTCTTTTCGCGGTTTTCAAATGCATCGCCCCCGATGGAACAGCCGGGCATCACCTTGCCGAGATTGTTCTTCTTGGCCGCCCAGCCCAGCTCCTTGGCCTCAGCCTTGGTCAGATAGTTGCAGGGCAGGCAGCCGAAGCGCAGGACGTAGGCCGATACTTCGTTGATGGAGGTGTATTCGCCGTACTCATCCAGCTTTACGTTGGGATCCAGCACGATCTCAGCCGTTTCGTCAAAGATCACTTCCACTTTGGAGAAGCTCTCATAGTGGTCGTCAGTGTAATAGATCAGACCGTCATTGGAAAAGCAGATACGTTCGCCGCCTCGGTAGCCGCCGTCAAAGTTGATATCGCATTCCGTCCAGGTGCGGTTTTTCTTGTCGGGTAGGATACCTTCGTAGTTTCCGAACCGGTTGCCGCCGATGGAGCAGCCGGGAGCCACCTTGCCCAGATTGCCTTTGCGGTTGTCCCAGCCTTTTTTCTCGGCCTGATTCTTGGTGAGAAAATTATCCGGCAGTTCTTCATACGTTGCCAGATATACAGCCACTTCCTCCATGGTGGAATACCAGCCATCCTCGGTTACGGGATACTGGGCTGCATAAACCTCGATAATCTTCTCCGCCAGCGCAGGCACGGCGGAAAACAGCATCAGCAGCGCCAGCAGCAGCGCAGAAAGCTTTGCAAACAAAGAACGTTTCATTTTTCCGTCTCCTTTGCTGAACATTACAGCAGAATGGGATTGGACCACGCGCTGCGGCCCTCTTTATCCATCACCTGAATGCGCACGAAGGTTTCGCCGTTTTCGGGATGGGCGGTATAAGAGGCCTCCGTCATGCCGGAATTGGCAACGCAGCGATTGTTCGCCCACGGCAGATTGCTGTAGAAAATCACACGCTCGGCTTCGGAGCATTCCACATGAATCTGCTCATCCTCTACCGTGATCTGGCGTATCACGGGGCCCTGCGAGCAGTAAAAGCGGCCCTCGTCAATGGCCTTGAACAGGCTTTCCCTGGTCAGTTCATCGGCCTGCACCATGGTAAAGGAACGTCCGGCCTCGCCATTGTACCAGTGAGAGTCATCTGATGCCACAAAATTGAAGAATGTGCCATGCGCAGCGGCGGCGTCCAGCACATTGGAGCTGTCCGCACGGTCGCCGTTCCACGGATAGGTGGACGCGCTGTTATAGATTTCCGCCGCAGTCAGCCCGTGAAGACCGCTGAGGGTGGTAACGGTATTGAGCGACCATGCCGGATGGGCAATGATTACACGGCCGTCATAACGGTTGGCAAGGTCGATATAGCTTTGCATGTTGCGGCTCACATCATGCTGGTTCAGTTCCTGAGAAAGGCCCACGCCCACCAGATGCACCACTTCGCCGGGCAGGTAATAATCCATCTCCATGCCGCACAGCACCAGCATGCCGTCCTCCATGTGCGTTTCCTCGCTGAGCTTGCGGTGGTCTGTGATGCTCAGAAAATCATAGCCACGTTCACGATAGAACGCCTTGCATTCCTCGGGCGTAAGCTTGCCATCACTGTTGGTGGTATGGCAATGCAGATTTCCCTTGAAAAATGGCTTATCGGTATCAAAAAGCTTCATCGGGGTTCAAGCTCCTTTCTTATCGTACCTGTGCATGGCTGCACAACTGATCCCAATATAGCATTATAGCCATCATTCGGACAAAATGCAACCGTCTTGTCAATGATAACCCGCTATGATAAGATAGAAACAACCAAATGATGTGATCCTAAGGAGGATTTTGCATATGAAAGCGCTCTTCATCGGCGGTACCGGCACCATCAGCACCGAAATTTCCAAGCTGTGCATCCAGCAGGGCTGGGAGCTGACCCTCCTCAACCGCGGCAACGCATCTTCCCGTGTACCAGAAGGCGCGCGCGTGCTCTGCGCGGACATTCACGATGAAGCCGCCGTTCGTGCCGCGCTGGGGAATGAAACCTTTGACGTGGTCGCGGAATTCATCGCCTTTACGCCGGAGCATGTGGAACGCGATATCCGCCTGTTCAGAGACCGCTGTAGGCAGTACTTCTTTATCAGTTCCGCTTCGGCTTATCAAAAGCCGCTGCACTCCCCCATAATCACTGAAAGCACACCCCTCCATAACCCCTACTGGGAGTATAGCCGCAACAAAGCAGCCTGCGAGGAGGTGCTGATGAAGGCCTACCGTGAGATCGGCTTCCCGGTCACCATCATCCGCCCCAGCCACACCTACTGCGAACGCAGCATTCCCGTGGCCATTCACGGCAAAAACGGCAGCTGGCAGACGATTCTGCGCATGCGTGCAGGGAAGCCGGTCATCATCCCCGGTGACGGCGCCACGCTTTGGACCTGCACCCACAGCCGCGACTTTGCGGTTGGTTTCGTTGGTCTGATGGGCAACGTGCACGCGCTGGGCGAAGCCTACCATATCACCAGTGACGAGAGCATGACGTGGAACCAGATCTACCAGTCCATTGCCAACGCGCTGGGCGTGAAGCTGAACGCCGTACACATCGCCAGCGAGACCCTTGCCAAGTTAAGCCCCGACTGGGTGGGCGCACTGCTCGGCGACAAATCCAACACCGTGATCTTTGACAACACCAAACTCAAGCGCGCTGTACCGCAGTTCAACTGCACCACGCGCTACGACCAGGGCATGCGCGAAGCGCTGGCCTACATTGACAGCCATCCCGAATGTCAGAAACTCGACCCGGAGTTTGACGCGTGGAGCGATGCGGTCATCGAAGCCTATCAAAAACTGGAAGCCGCATTGCCCAGACTGTGAGGATTTTCACATGAAAATTGCCCTTGTCAGCGCCCGCGTACGCAACAATGATGTTCCTTTCAACCTTGCCCAGATGCGCAAATACATGCTGCAGGCCAAAGCGCAGAATGCCGATCTGATCTGCTTTGGCGAATCGTTCCTGCAGGGTTTTGATGCCTTTTCATGGGAATACGAAAAAGACCGCGCCATTGCGCTGTCTGTGGAGGATGACCTTTTCCGGCAGCTGATCCACGAATCTGCGGAGCTGGGCATTGACCTGCTGTTCGGCTTTCTGGAGCGGGATGACCAAACCCTGTATTCCAGCTGTGCGCTGCTGGGAAACGGGCGGATCATCCGCCTGTACCGCCGCGTATCCGTTGGCTGGAAAGAATCTACATTCACGGACGATCATTACCGTGAGGGCGATACGGTTGAGGCATTTGACTATCGAGGCAAAAAGTGTCTGATTGCCCTTTGCGGCGATCTGTGGGATGTAACAGCTCCGCGCTTCCAGCAAAATCAGGAGCTGACCTTTTGGCCGCTATATATCAGCTTTTCCGAAGACGAATGGTATGGCGCGGAAAATGAGCGCCAGCAGTACGCTGACAAAGTGGAGGAACTTGGCGGCAATGTACTGATGATAAACAGCGTGGACGATCCCGCTCCGTCCGAAAGCCCTGCGCTTGGCGGATGCTATTGGTTCGTCAGCGGAACAGTCAAAGCAGAGCTCCCCCTCGGTTCAGAAGGGATGCTGGTGGTGGAAGTATAAGTTCCTTCCAAAAATACAAACGCCCGACGGTTTTGAAAACCGTCGGGCGTTTTGTTGGATCACTTACTTGGCGTTGGCAACAGCCTTCTGCAGAGCGGCCATCTCGGTGCCGATGTACACGGTGCAGCCAGCCTTCAGGTCGGCATCCTCAGCATACACAGCCAGCACCTGATCCAGGGTCTTGCCCACGCACCAGGCAGCCAGAGCGTCCATCTGCTCGCAGAATTCCTTGCTGATGGGGCTGATGGCCTTCATGCCGTAGGCTTCGCCCAGTTCATTCTTGGTCTGGGGCTGGATGGCGGCTTCGCCCACCACAGCGCCGGCAGCGTCAAAGGAACCCTTGGACTGCACGCAGTCGAACTGCACGGCGATGATCACGCCGTTGTCATCCAGAGTCACGGCGCACATATAGGTGTCAACAGCCACGGAACCAGCAGCATCAGCAGTGGCAGCGGTTACCTTCACGGAGGTGGCGGAGCCCACGCCGGTGGCAGCAAAGGCGGAAGTCATGGACAGGATCATCATGGCAGCCAGAACAACAGACAGAATTTTCTTCATGGGGATAATCTCCTTTATGCGTGAAATGAGCCGGAAAACCGGCAACATTGGATACATTAAGGCACGTTTGTGGCAAAAGTATGGCAAAATCGTGGCGTTTGGATTTTTTTAAACAAAAAGGACTGGAAAGAAGTTTTTCCTTCCAGTCCTTCGGTTATTTCATTGTTGTTCTCCTATGCCATCAGCTTTGTGCAAAGACGTCCGGTCAGGAGAATGGCAAGAACCAATTACTGAGCGTCAGCAGCAGCCTTGGACAGAGCCTTCAGGTAGTCGCCAACGGTGATGGTGCAGCCAGCAACCAGATCAGCTTCGTCGGGAACCATGGTGTGGCTTCCGTCGCCGCGATCGAAGGTCTTCATAGCCAGCACTTCTTCAACAGTCTTGCCGATGCACCAGGCTTCCAGAACGGCAGCCTGCTCGTACCATTCCTTGCCGATGGCGGAAGCCTTCAGCATGCCGTAGCCTTCCTTCAGCTCCTTCTTGGTCTGGGGAGCAGCTTTCAGTTCGCCGGAGGCAGCGCCAGCAGCGTCGAAAGCAGCCTTGGGCTGAACAACGTCGAACTTGATGGCAACGATCTTGCCAGCGTCGTCCAGAGTCACAGCGCACATGGTGGTGTTCACGCTCACAGAGCCAGCCTTCTCAGCGGTGGCGGGAGTCAGGGACACGGAGGTAACGGAGCCCAGGCCGGTAGCGGCAAAGGCAGAAGTCATGGACAGGATCATCATGGCAGCCAGAACAACAGACAGGATCTTCTTCATGGGTATGATCTCCTTTGTGATTCATTTCGCCCGGAAAGTCGTTTCCTTCCGACGGCATACAAAGCATAAATCAAACCCTTGTCAAATATGTGTCACTTGGCAATTTTATAAAAAGAACCGTGCGGAGCAGGATCCGCACGGTTCTAAAAAGGGAGAAGGTTCTTACTTCACGTTCTTGGCAGCTTCCAGGATGCCGTTCAGGTAGCCCAGAGTGTCAACCAGGGTGCAGCCGGCAACGGCGTCAACCATTTCTTCAGCGGTCTTGCCAGCCAGTTCGGCTTCCAGATCAGCAACGGTCTTGCCCACAACATAAGCCTCGATGATGTCGTAGTTAGCATCGATGGCAACGGTGGAACCGGCCTTCTTCATGTTCTCGGAGTAGGCAGCAGCGTTCTGACGCTTGGAGCCCAGCACCTTGCCTTCAACTTCGATCATCACAGCGCTGTTGGGCACGGCGATGGAGGTGTCGGCAGCCATCATCTGGAACTCATCGATGTGAGCGTCAGCGATCTTGTCGCCATCCATGGCAACGGTGATCACGGCGAAGCACTTGGTGCCGTGAGCAGCGAAAATGGACTGGCCCAGCTTCACTTCAGCCAGAGCGGGAGCCATCATGCATACCAGCAGCATAGCAGCGATAACAACGGACAGGATCTTCTTCATGGGTCATATCTCCTTTGACATTCTTTGTGCACCGGATACTCTCCGGGTGCTGTGGTTGTCATGATATTCCCCATTTGTGGCAAAAGTATGGCATTTTCAAAAGACCGGCTGTTTTTTACAAATTACATCCTCATAGATGTATCACTCATCGTCCACGCGGTAGGCATGGCGGTTGAGCGCATCCCAAATGGCGCTGATGACCTTTGGGGCACGAATGGTAGCTCCGGAGGAGGCATCCGTATCCGTCACCATGTTTCCGGGCTGATACAGTTCGTTCACAGCGGACACCGGCCTGCCGTCCAGATAAGCCAGCAGCTGTTCAAACTGTCCGCGTGTCAGGCGCACGGCTTCGGACGCGCCATCAGCCAGATAATCCTCGCCCTTGTACTGCAGCGCACGGTAGCTCAGTTCGCCGAACACATCCCCCGTCAGTCTGAACTCCACCGCCACCTCCTCGCTGCCGCCCTCCATGTAGCTGCCGCGGTACCAGCCGTCCTGATAGGTTTCGGCCTCGGGCAGCTTGCTGGTGTCAATCAGCTTGAACGGACGGCGGTTGAGGCCGTCCCACAGGGCAGAGATAAGCTTGGAGGACTGCACCGTGGCAGATGTAACAGCGTCCACGTCGTGTACGATATCATACGGACTGTACAAATCGCTGATCGCTTCCGCCCCCTTGCCGATCAGGTAGTCCGCCATCTGTTCGTACTGCGCCAGCGTGGCCTTCTGCGCATCGCTTGCGTCTTCAATCATGTAATCGCCGTCCTTGTACTTCACGCCCCGGTATACGATGGATACGAACAAACCTTCCTCCATCTGGAACTGAATAGAGATCTGTTCAATCCCTCCGTCGTAATAAAAGCCGCGGTAGATTCCGTCCGGATACTCCTGTGCCTGCGCAGCAGGCAGAAACAGGCACAGAACAAGCAGGCATATCAGCAGGCGTTTCATTTAAAATCGACTTCCTTTTAAACTGGTGGTTTTTTGGGAAAACTTCCTCACAAAAAAGATTTGACACAACTGCCTGCAAACCCTACAATAAAATCAGCATTTTGCAAATTAAGGGGAGGCCCTTGCATGAATCCCATTCTCGTGGTGGATGACAACGAACAGATTCTTTCCATTCTGACCAAATATATCCAGGCGGAAAATCTGCCTATGCTGGCCGCTCGCACCGGTGAGGAAGCGCTTACGCTGTTTGAAGCGGCAAAACCTTCCATCATTTTGCTGGATATTATGCTGCCAGGCATCGACGGCCTGGAGGTGTGCCGCCGCATCCGGCAGGTAAGCAGCGTACCCATCCTGATGATCACCGCCAAAGACGAGGACGCCGACCGCATCCTGGGGCTGGATATCGGCGCGGATGATTACATTGTAAAGCCATTCTCTCCCGGCGAGGTGATGGCGCGCATCCGTGCAGTCCGCCGCAGGCTGGGCGTGCAGGATGGCCCGGAAACACTGGTGATCGGCAATATGTCCATCCATCTGCCCTCGCTGAACGTAACGCTGGAGGGGGAAAAAATCGCCCTTACCCGGCGCGAAGTGGAGCTTTTGTGGACGCTGGCCTCAAACCCGGGGCGTGTCTTCACGCGCGATAATCTGCTTACCATGGTGTGGGGATATGAACACATCGGCAACTACCGCGCAGTTGACAGCCACATCAAGCGACTGCGGCACAAGCTGGATGCATTCCCCCATCCGGAATTTGCCATTGCCACCGTTTGGGGAACCGGTTACAAACTGGAAAGGACGCTGCCATGAAAGCCATCCGTTCTCCAAGGCGCTCCATCTGGCTGAGGCTTACGCTGCTGATTGCGCTGCTGCTGGTTGCATTTTCATTGCTTCAGGGTATATTGTACAACACGATCACGCGCCGTCAGACCATTCAGCGCTATGGTCAGACCATGCATCACGATGCCTATGCCATCTCCCAAAATCTATCGGAAATGCTGGCTCCCTCTGACTACGACGGGTTGGATGATACCCGTTTTATGGTCAGTGAAGAAACCCTTGCTCCCTATCTGGCCATGGTGGAAAGCCTGACCAACTGCAGCGTATACATCGTGGATGTACATCACGACCTGACCGGCTATTTTGACGGCGTGGTACAGAAGCTGGAAAAAAAACAGCTCCCTGCTTACCTGGAGCAGTCGGTAGCGCTTGGTTTTATGGGCAAAACGCCTTTTATACAGGCCGAAGTGGACGGCGACACCCGTTTGTCCACCTGCATGCCGGTCATGAATGTGCACTCGCAGGTGCTGGGCGTGGTTCTGCTGGATGCAAGTCTTCGGGAGCTGGGTTATTCCGAAGCACCTGCAGGCCAGACGCTCATGTATATCACCCTGATCGCGCTGGGTGTATCAATGCTTTTGTCATTTGTATTTTCGCGCTGGTTCACCCATCCCATCAGCCGTATGGAACGCGTTGCACATATGCTTTCCGACGGCGATTACAGCGTACGCACCGCCATCCGCCAGAAGGATGAGGTGGGTTCGCTCGCACGGTCCATGGACGTGCTCGCCCAGCGCCTGCAGGCTGCCCGTGAACGTGACGAGGAACTTCGCAAACAGCAGCAGCAGTTTTTTTCAAACATCTCCCACGAATTGCGCACACCCGTTACGGTGATCCGCGGCTCGGTGGAAGCACTGCGTGACGGCATCGTGACCGTCCCTGCAGAGGTGCGGGCCTATTACGACCAAGTGCTGCGCGAAAGCCAGTGGCTGCAGCGTCTGATTCACGACCTGCTGGAACTTTCCCGCCTTCAAAACGCCGAGTTCACACTGGACAGCAGCGTATTCAACCTGAGCGATCTGCTGGGCGATGTGGCCATGAGCACCCATGCCCTGTGCGACGGAAAAGGCGTTGTTTTCCACTGTCAGGAACCGCTGCGTGATTATGCCTTTACCGGCGACTATACGCGTCTGCGCCAGATGCTGCTTGCTGCGGCAGATAACGCTGTCAAATTCACCCCCGCAGGCAAAAGCGTTCGCCTTTGGCTGGATCATGAAAGCCCGGTGATCGGCATTGCCGATGAAGGCGCGGGCATTCCGGAGGAAGATATGCCGCACATTTTCGACCGTTTCCGCTCAACCCGTTCCGCCAACGCAGAAGGCACAGGTCTTGGTCTGGCCATCGCAGGAGAGACGGCCAGCCGCCACGGCGTGCAGATTCGCGTAGAAAGCAAATCGGAAACCGGTACTGTATTTTTGTTTGTATTTCCAACAGAAGCGAAGCCCGTAAAGTAGTCGCATTATTATGACGGCTGTATCTTCATCTATAGAGACAGCAAAAACGTCTCTTTTCCAACATCAATTAAGATGTGTTTCCATTTGATACATTGACTTTGCGCGTTTTTTGTGGTATAAAAAGCTATTCGCATCATACTCATTTTGCTATTGGAGGTTACTTTTATGAAGCACATCAAGACGCTGGAAACCCGTAACCTGTGCGAGAGCGCCAAGAACGGCGGCTGCGGCGAGTGCCAGACTTCCTGTCAGTCTGCCTGCAAGACCAGCTGCGGCATTGCCAACCAGAAGTGCGAAAACACCAAGGAAAGCAAGTAATATTGCCAAACTGAAAAGCGCCGCCGTTCAGGCGGCCTTTTTCGTGAACAAATACAAGGAGCACATCTATGATTCATCAATACAAACTGGGCGGCCGCTGCATCGTGCTGGACGTGTATTCCGGCTCTGTTCATCTGGTGGATGAAGTAGCCTACGACGTCATCGCCCTGTACGAGTCCCACAGCCGCGAAGCGATCATCACGGCCATGCTGGAAAAGTATGCCGGCAATCCCGAAGTCACCCGTGAAGAGCTGAGCGAATGTCTTGACCAGATCGAAGAACTGAAGCAGCTGGGCAAACTGTTTACGCCCGATACCTTTGCGCCCATGGCCGGCAAGCTCAAGGAGAAATCCGCAGGCGTGGTCAAGGCGCTTTGCCTGCACGTGGCGCACACCTGCAATCTCAACTGCTCCTACTGCTTTGCCTCTCAGGGCAAGTACCACGGCGACCGCGCTGTGATGAGCTTTGAAGTAGGCAAGCAGGCGCTGGATTTTCTGATTGCCAACAGCGGCAGCCGCCACAATCTGGAAGTGGACTTCTTTGGCGGCGAACCGCTCATGAATTTTGACGTAGTCAAGCAGCTGGTGGCCTACGCCCGCAGCGTGGAAAAGCAGCACAACAAACATTTCCGCTTTACCCTTACCACCAACGGCATGCTGATTGATGACGACGTCATTGACTTTGCCAACCGCGAGTGCGCCAATGTGGTGCTCAGCCTGGACGGACGCAAGGAGATCCACGACCGCTTCCGCGTAGACTATGCTGGCAAGGGCAGCTGGGAACAAATCGTTCCCAAGTTCCAGAAAATGGTTCAGGCGCGCGGCGGCAAGGAATATTACATGCGCGGCACCTTCACCCACGCCAATCCCGATTTCCTGAATGATATCAAAACCATGCTGGATCTGGGATTCAATGAGCTGAGCATGGAGCCGGTGGTATGTGCGCCCGGCGATCCCTCCGAGCTGACCGAAGCGGATATGCCCATCGTCATGAAGCAGTACGAAGAACTGGCCGATCTGATGATCGAGCGCCGCAAGGCCGGAAAGCCCTTCACTTTCTATCATTATATGATCGACCTGACCGGCGGCCCCTGCATTTACAAGCGCGTTTCCGGCTGCGGCAGCGGCACCGAGTATATGGCCGTTACGCCCTGGGGCGATCTGTACCCGTGCCATCAATTCGTGGGCGAGGAAAAATTCAAGCTGGGCGATGTGTGGCAGGGCGTGACCAACCACGCGGCGCAAAGCGAATTTGCCGCCTGCAATGTGTATGCCCATCCCGAGTGCGCGGACTGCTGGGCCAAGCTCTACTGTTCCGGCGGCTGCGCAGCCAATGCCTACCACGCCACCGGCAGCGTTACCGGCGTATATGAACCCGGCTGCCGCCTGTTCCGCAAGCGCATGGAATGTGCCATCATGCTGGAAGCTGAACGCCTGATGGGTGATGACGAATGATCTCTACCCCTATTTGCGATTTTGCAAGGGCTTATGAAGACAGCCGTGCCATTCGCCTGCACATGCCCGGTCACAAGGGATCGGCTTTTCTGGGAATCGAAGGCCGGGATCTGACCGAGATCGACGGCGCGGATGTGCTCTACGATGCGCACGGCATCATCCGTGAAAGTCAGGAGAACGCGCATCATCTGTTTGGGACAGGTCTCACGCTGTATTCCGCCGAGGGATCCAGCCTGTGCATCCGGGCCATGCTGTACATGATCGTCCTTCATGCAAAGGCGGCAGGCAAACGTCCGGTGATCGCAGCAGCACGCAATGCGCACAAGGTGTTCATGACCGCCGCCGCACTGCTGGATATCGACATCTGCTGGCTGTTTTCCAAAGAACGCAGCAGCGTGGTAAGCTGTCCGCTGGATCCGTTGGATGTGGAGCGTACGCTGAAGGAGAAGCGCCCGGCCGCGCTGTACGTGACCAGTCCGGATTATCTGGGCCACGTGGCGGATATTCCTGCGCTGGCAAAGCTGTGCCACCAGTACGGCGCGCTGCTTGCGGTGGATAATGCGCATGGCGCATACCTGCGCTTTCTGCCTGAAAACAGGCATCCCATCCATTTGGGAGCTGACCTCTGCTGCGACTCTGCGCACAAAACGCTGCCCGTGCTCACCGGCGGAGCCTATCTGCACATCAGCCGTTCCGCGCCGGAGCTTTTGCGCAGCCATACCCAGAACGCGCTTGCGCTGTTTGCCTCCACCAGTCCATCCTATCTGATCCTGCAGTCGCTGGACGCTGCCAACCGCTATCTGGCAGACGGATATGCCGAGAAGCTTGCCGGGCTGATTCCCCTGCTGAACGAAGCCAAAAAGCAGCTTGCCGCCTACGGCTACGCCGTTTTGGGCGACGAACCGCTGAAGCTGACCCTTGCACCGAAAGGGATCGGCTGGCGCGGCGATGAACTGGCTGCGTATCTGCTGGAAAAGAACATGGTGGTGGAATTTGCCGATCCGGATTTTATGGTGATGATGTTCACCCCAGAAAACGCGCGTGCGATTGGAAAACTCACCCAAATCCTGTGCAGTGTGCAGAAGCGTTGCCCGGTTTCTGAAACGCCTCCTGCGATTGAAGCGCCGGTCGTACGAATATCTCTCCGCGAAGCTGTCTTGAGTATGCAGGAAGTGATTCGCGCCGAAGCGGCGGAAGGCCGCGTTCTGGCTGCAGCCAGCGTCAACTGTCCTCCTGCCGTACCCATTGTGGTATGCGGCGAGGAGATCAGCCAAAGCGCCGTGCACTGTTTCCGTTACTACGGCATCGAACAGGTAAGCGTTGTCAAAGGATAAACAAAGCCGCTGTAAAACAGCGGTTTCAGCTTGTCGATAAACCCATTAGGAGGCGTCGGAGGGCCGCAGACCCGCAACCTCAATCGTCGCAGACGTTACTGCCGTAACGTCTGCTCGTTTCGGTTGACTCCTCCGGTTTGCTAACGGCTACGCCGTTGTGCCCACT
>JAFYQB010000120.1 GCA_017547285.1 Clostridia bacterium | reverse complement strand
ATGCGCGTCAGCTTCGGAAGCCTTGCTCAGCAAGGCTTTCCTTACACCGTTTGCCGCCCGGCGAGCCGTCAGGCGAGTAGGCAAACGGTGCATTCTTCGGCGGAAAAGATCGCGTCAGCGAGCTTTTTCGACGGCCTGAAACGCCAGCATTACGCTGGCGTTCTCAAAAAATGTTTCCATGCTGGTTCATATCCGCTCCATTTGTTTTGTTCTTTTGCTTGGGGAGGATTTTGTTTTACGATGAGGTTGTACAGCGTTTCTACGCATATAAAAAAGCCTGCTTTCCTCAAGTGGAAAGCAGGTGACTTTGATCAAACGCTTGATGAGTTCAACAGTAACCCTTTACCGCGCCGGTCATGATGCCTTTGAGCAGGTAATGTGTCATATTGATTTGTTAACGAGTAAGTGCTATGTGCCATGAATAGGCATTCAAGTCACAGCAGCCAGAAAACGATGGAAGCTGAAAGCCTTCAAATTCTTTTTCAAGCAATGGATGCGCGGCTTTTGGGTAGGAACAAAGACTGGGCAGGGGATTAGGAAGGAATTCGCATCTCTGTTTTGATGTTGCTTGCAACAGGTTTTTTACGTGCTATAATGATAGACAGGTTTGAATCAGTCAGTATAGAATGAAAGGACTGCAAGTCTTGTAAATCTGTTTCGACTATATCATCAGCAGGAGGATTTTTATGCTGTACAATCCCAATCTGGAAGATATCAAACGCCGCATGATGGCTTACTGGGCGCGTGAGGCGCTGGAACGCTGCTGCGTTTCCATCACCGTCAACAAGCCGGACTACGAAAGCATCGGTCGTCACAACTTCTACTACGACGCGGAAGGTGCTGACAAACGCGCCCGCTACAATTTTGAGCACCAGTACCGCTTTGGCGAAACGCTCGCTTTTCATTTCCCTTACTTTGGTACATCGATTGCAGAATATCTTGGCTGCAGGGCCAACCGTGTGCCGCTGACCACCTGGTTTGACCACTGGATGACCGATGAACCGGATATTTCCCAAATCGGCTTCCTTCGCCCCGATATCTTTCAGAAACAGAAGGAAACCATCGGCAGAATGCTGGAACTGTCCAGAGATGATTACATGGTAACCGTGTCCGATAACGCCGGCCTTGTGGATGCACTTGCGGAGGTGCGTGGGCCGGAAGAACTGCTTGTGGATATGCTGACAGAACCTGAATTTGTGGAGGAAAGCGTGCAGCGCCTGCTGCCCATCTACAAGCAGACGCAGGAGGAGCTGTTCAGACTGGTGCAGGATAACAACCAGGGGCATGCCATCCTCTGGCAGCTGTGGGCGCCCAAGCGTCTGGCGCAGATGCAGTGCGACCTGAGCGTGATGATCTCCAACGAAATGTTCAACCGCTTCGTTATGCCGGAACTGGAGGAGCTGACAAGTTTCCTGGATTATCCGCTGTATCACATGGATGGCATGGAGCAGATCCGCCATCTGGATTCTCTTCTCTCACTCAAGAATCTGCGCGCCATTCAGTGGTCCAAGGTGGATGGTCAGCCCCGCTCGGTGGAATTCATTCCCGTGTTCCAGAAAATACAGAAGGCCGGCAAGTGCCTTGTGATGAAGGTGGAGGCGCGCGATGTGGAAAAGCTGCTGGATAACCTCAGCTGCCGCGGCCTGCAGCTGATCATTCTGGGTATTGAAACGCCCGAAGAAGCCAGCGAAATGATGAAGCTGGTGGAAAAGCACTCCAAGGATCGCGGCTGACGATCAATGCAAAAACCTGTCCGCTGTTCGGATACAGCGGGCAGGTTTTTTGTCTGCAAGGCAATACGGCGCATCATACGTTATTGGATGTACGAATGAAGGCAACAGAGGCCGGAGGCAGTTCTTTCAGTTCGCCTTCGCATTTTTCAATGATCACACGGTCTGTGTCCGGCGTGATGATCTCATATTCACCGGCAAAGGGAACCTTCTTTGCCTGATCCACGGAGGTGTTGAGTACAGAAGCATACTGATATCCGTCATGGCGGGTCACAACGACCGCTTCATCGCCCGTATCTTCCCACTCTCCGTCTGCATGCAGCGCCATGCGGCTGAGCACTTCGCCGTCGGGCGCCATCAGCACATGATCCGGATATACGCGAATGCAGCCTTCATTGATGGGGCAGAAGTAGCTTGCGCCCAGCAGGTTGAGCCTGTGCGCATTGCGGATGAGCATGGTGCTTACGCCTGCTGCATACATGGCGCCCGCGCCGCTGCCCGTGGAACCCCACCGCGAGTTCCACTCATCAAAAAGCATCGGCTTTTCGCCCAGCGTTTCCCTGGCACGTTCCAACTTGGGAAGGGTGGCGCACAGTGGCGCTTTGAGCAGGGTTTCCAGCGTCTGCAGGGGATAGGCATCAATCAGGTAATCGTGCTGGGAACAGTAATTGATCTCTTTGGCCATTTTGATGAATTCCTGGTCCCATTCGGGCACAATGCCTGTGGATACCACCGTTTTGATATCCGGCTTCACAGCGCGCATGGCTTTCACAAAGCGATCGCTCACTTCGCAGGCCGCCTGCGCATGCTTGAGCGGACTGTTCTTCTGGAACGCCAGCTCATTGCCGATATACCAGGTATGGATGGCATAAGGCTGCTCATAGCCGCGTGCAATGCGCAATGCGCCCCATTCGGTATCCGAGCCGCCCCAGCAGTATTCCACCAGATCAGCTGCGTCCTGCGGTTCGTTGTTCATCAGGCGCACAGTATATTCCAGCTCCGCCCCTGCATAGCGGGCAATGGCGGCATAATCGTCCATATTCAGCTCGCATCCGTCGTAATCATTGCTGGCGCTGAACAGGTTTTTCTTCTCGGTGTGGATCCCTTCGCGGTCCTCTACCGGCTTCAGGCCATCCTTCCATGAATAGCGGGAGGCATAGCAGCCGCCGGGAACGCGGATCGAGCCGGGGTGAAGCGCCTTCAATGCGTCCAGCACATCGCGCCGGCAGCCGTGGTAGGAGTCGGCAAGCTGCATGGATACATAACGCAATTCGCCGTCGCTTACGGCCTCGAAGCGTGCATGCGCAATGCTGAACTGGCTGTAAAACTGCGCGCGGGGCCCTTCACCTTCAAACAGTACAGCGCCGTATTCCGTGCGGATGCGGATGCGGGTCTGTGTGCCGCCCAGCGCTGCCAGCTGGTAGGTGTGGCCGGAGCGCAGATGAATATGCTCCGTGCACTGGCCCCAGCCTGTCATTCCGTTCCATTCCACGGGATAAAAGCCGATTGTACCGGTTTTGAACTTGTTGTTTTCCAGCATTTCGGCATAGATGCCGCTGTAGCCCACGCGGCGGGTGCACTCGAGGTTATAACCAAATAATTTGCGGGATACTTTCATTGGTTCTGCCTCCCACGGCTTTTCTGAACGTGCATTGGTCCTTTTAACGGTTTGAAAAGGGGCTGAAGGCTTTCGCCTTCAGCCCCCTGCTTTACGCCATGATCTTAATCAGACGATCAGCTTAGATTAGTTGCCGCGGATTTCATCCAGACGGTTCTGGTAGATTTCGATGTACTCCTGCAGGCCCATCTTGTCGAGCTGCTTGAGGTAATCGTTCCACTGCTCGTCGGTGATGCCGTTGACGAACCAGTCAGCAACGGTTTCCTTCAGCAGCTTGTCGATGTCGGTCTTGATTTCAACGGCACGGTCGTTGGAATCGCGATCGAATACCATGGGAGGTACGATGAAGTCTTCGTCGCGCAGGTTGTCCTGGTAAGCCTGGTCAACAACGTACTTGCGCTCTTCGATGGGAGTCGGGGGGAAGTAGTTCTTTTCGAACTCGGGGCTTACCCAACCGATGTTCTGGTCGCCCAGAGAGTAGTACCAGTTGTCATAGATGTGATAACCGGTGGTCTCATACTGGTCTTCCATGAAACGGTACACGCCGTTTTCGTCGATTTCATAAACCAGACCTACGGGGCCGTTGGCAGCTTCAGCGCCGTTGGCGTCATCGTAGAAGTAGTTAATCCAGCGCATAGCGGCTTCGGGATCCTTGCAGTTTACGGTGATGGAAGCAGCGCACCACTGGGATACACCGCAGGCCAGGTTGGCCTTGTTGCCAGCCATGTAAGCCTTGCCGTTGGGGCCTTCCTGGATGTCCAGAATGGTGAAGTCGTCCATGTTGGCGCCGGCTTCGTCATTGGTCCAGGTGGTGATCAGGCCGCCGGCAGAGCCGTTGGCGTCGCCCAGCATAGCGGTCCAGGTGGCACGGTCGAGGGTTACGCAGTCAGCGTTGATGAGTCCTTCCTCGAGCAGCCAGTGACACCATTCGATCCACTGACGATACTCTTCGGTGGCGGGCATGAAGGTAACCTTGCCGTCGATCACGCCGAACTCGTTTTCAACGCAGTTTTCAGCCTGGAAGTAGCCGCGGAAAGCCTGAATGCCGCGCTTGCCGTCGGAGGGAGACAGAGCCAGGATCGGAACCTCGTCGGTGGTGTCGCCGTCGCCGTCAGCGTCCAGATCACGGAAAGCGATCAGAACCTGCTCCAGCTCTTCCAGCGTGGTGGGAGTTTCCAGACCCAGGTTATCCAGCCACTTCTGGTTGATGTAGGAGCCGATCAGGGTAGCGGGACGGTTGGGCATGTAGCGGCCGATGCCGTATACCTTGCCATCGGGCATGGTGTTGGCGATCTTGGAGGAGGGGTATACTTCCCACATTTCCTGAATCTGATCGCCGTATTCGGCTACCAGGTCATCCAGGGGAATGAAGTACTCGATGTTGGACAGGATGTCGGAAGGATGGATGGTCTGAGTGCCGAAGAAAATGTCGGGCAGGTCGCCGCTGGCCAGAACCAGGGACTTCTGCTCTTTCCAGGCATCAGAAGTAACGTATTCCCACTCAATCTTTACGCCAGCGGCTTCTTCGGCGCGCTTGTAGTTGTCCAGCTCACCAATCTTAGGGCTGCGGGGGTCGTGACGAACCAGAACCTTCAGGGTGGGAACGTCGTCCGCCAGGGCGAAGGAGCCGAAGCAGGACAGTACCAGCATCAGGGCCAGTACGAGGGACAGGATCTTCTTCATTGGGGTACCTCCTTTTTATTTATTCTTATGCCCTTCAATGGGGCAACAGAATCATGGGGAATATGAAACGCAACGCCGGATTGCGCGTGACGGAGTATGGTTATCGGAGCCTCCGTCGGAAAAACCGGCGAAGCCAGTTAGCCCTTTACAGCACCGATCATAACGCCCTTGGCGAAGAAGCGCTGCAGCATGGGATACAGACACATGATGGGCAGGGTGGATACGACGATGATGCCGTACTTGATCTGCTCCGCCTTGCGCATCTGCTCCACTTCGCCGTTGCCGACAACCATCATGTCGTTCATGTTCACCAGCAGCAGCTCGCGCAGAATGACCTGCAGGGGGAACAGCTCGTCGTTGCGGATGTACATCAGGCCGGGCTTGTAGGCGTTCCAGTAGCCAACAGCAGCATACAGGCCGATGACGGCGATGATGGTCATGGAGATGGGCAGAACAATCTTCACGAAGGTCTGCATGGCGGTGGCGCCGTCGATCTCGGCGGCTTCCATTAGCTCGGCGGGGATGCTGTTGGCAAAGAACGTGCGGGCGATGATGATGTTGTACACGCTCACGCAGCCAGAAACAATCAGTACCCAGCGGGTGTTCAGCAAGCCGTAGGCGCGAAGCATCATGTACAGCGGAATGGTGCCGCCGTTGAAGAACATGGTGATGATCAGGAAAGTAGCCAGGAAGCCGTTGAGCATCAGGTTCTTGCGGGAGATCGTGTAAGCGATCGGAATGGTGAGAAGCAGATGCAGAATAGTGCCGGCAACGGTGTAGAAGATGGTGTTGCCGTAAGCGTTCCACAGACGGTCGTAGCGGAAAATCTCTTCATAGCCTTCCAGGTAGATGCCGACCGGCGCAAGCAGTGTGCGGCCCATGCCAACGTCTACAGGATCAGAGAAAGAAGCGATGACCACAAAGTACAGCGGATAAGCCACCACGGCTACAACGGCGAACAGCAGCACCCAGATGGTAATGCTGAAAATCCAGTCGGAAGCGCCGGCATTCTTGCGAAGGAGGTAAGAACTGCTTGTATCAAGAGTATCCTGAGGATTCTTTGCTTTCTTTGCCATGATTCTCTTCCTCCTTTCTTACCACAAACCGGTACCGGATGCTTCCTTGCTGATTTTGTTAACGATCAGCAGAAGAACCAGATTGACGATGTTGTTGAACAGGCCGATGGCAGCGGAGTAGCTGAACTGGCCCTGAGCAAGACCGATCTTGTATTCGTAGGTGGAAATGATTTCGGAAATGCCGATGTTCAGGTCGTTCTGCAGCAGGTATGTACGGTCAAAGTTCAGGTTCATAATGCTGCCGCAGCGCATGATCAGCAGCGTGACCATGGTAGGCAGAATGCTGGGCACGTCGATGTGCCATACGCGCTGCGCCTTGGTTGCACCGTCCACCGTTGCGGCCTCATACAGGGAGGGGTCAATGCTGGTGAGGGCGGCGATGTAGATGATGGAGTCCCAGCCGGCGTTCTGCCAGATGGAAGCACCGATAAACATGGGGCGGAAGGAGGATTTCAGGGCAAACAGGTTGGTCGGGTTTGTTACGCCGAACATACCGGCGATCACGCCGTACAAACCGGTACGGGTGTTGAACAGCACGTGCAGCATACTGACCAGAACCACGGTAGCGATGAAGTGGGGCAGGTACACCACGGTCTGAATGGTCTTCTTCAGGCGGGGCTTGTAGACCTGGTTGATCATGATCGCCAGGAAAATTGGAACCGGGAAGGTGAACAGCAGGTTCATCAGGCTCAGAGTCAGCGTATTCTTGAGCAGATCCACGAACTGGTAGGAGTTAAAGAAACGCTCAAAGTTTGCAAAGCCTACCCAACGGCTGCCAAAGAAGCCGCGCACAGGGCGGAAATCCTGAAACGCCATTACAATGCCATACATGGGCATGTAATTCAGCAGGATGATCACAATCACTGCGGGCAAAGCCAGCAGGTAAAGAGGATAATTCTTGCGGATGTCCCTCAGAAGCCTTTTTCCGTAGGGGGCTTCGTGGGAGAGCGCTGCCTTTTTCGCCATGGTATTTCTCCTCATTTCTTTTGATAGTTGGCAAGGCTGTCAAAGCGCTGCGGATGACGGTGCATGCCCCACAGGCGCATCGAAAGCGGCCAGTCGGTCTGCAGAATGTCATAGCCGCGTTCCACCAGCCAGCCCCAGCTTCCGTCCGGATCGCCGGTAATGGCGCAGTCGTCATTGTGGCCTGCTACCAGCTGGGTTCTGGGATCGTAAATGATGGGATTGACCCACAATACGCAGCCGTCTGCATGCACGCGGTCCACAAAGGCCTGGGAAGCAAAGATGCTTTCCTCGGAATCAAACAGCACTTCCGCGCCAATGTAGCGGATACGGGGATTGTTGAGCAGCATTTCATGCGTGCCGTCATCCTTGCGGATGAGGGGCATAAAGGGCATATCGTATGCGTACTCTTCCAGCTGCTTCAGATATTCCGGCGTGAGCGGCGTCTTGACGATCACCTGATCCTGCAGACCGTGCTCGCGGATGGCGGCAGCGATGCGGGGGATATCCGTCCAGAACTTATCCACATTCAGCACGCAGCGCTGACCGAAATGATCCAGAATATCGTGGAACTTCGGCACGCTCTGTGTGGAGGGATTGCCATCGGAGTTGATCAGGCGCATGGAGTCCAGCTCTTCATCATGCATCTGGGGGATCAGCTTGTCGCCGCCCAGATACAGCGGCTCTTTGGTGGGATGGAATACATAGAGCGTTCCGTCCAAAGAAATCGAAATATCCAGTTCCAGCACGTCAGCACCCTGCAGCAGAGCGGCCTCATAGCCAGCCACAGAATTACAGGGAATATCGCCGCCGGCAATGCCGCGGTGCGCAGCAATCCACGTTTTTCCATTCAATCGATCGCGGTATCCAGCCATAGGTATTCACGCTCTTTTCCGAAACGTTTTTTATTATTTTATCATTTTATTTTGAAAAAAACAATATATTTGATATTGCGGATAATGAAAACCATGCAACGAACCTGCATTTTCTGCTGGCCTCGGGGCTGGTTAATACTTTCCTACCCGTTTTACCTCTTCCACGATCCGCTTCATATTCTCGAGGGATACACTGTTGGGAATGGAATGGTCAGAAGAGAAAATAAAACCGCCGTTTTCCTTCAAAACAGGAACTTTTTGATTGATTTCGGCCAGAATGGCCTCTGTATTGGACCAATTGACGGCATTGATGCCGCCGCGCAGCAGCAAACGCTGGCCGTATTGTTTTTTCAGGGCGATCGGATCCATGCCGGCTTTGACTTCGAGCGGGTTGAGTGCGTCGACGCCTGTTTCCAGAATATCGGGTACCAGCGTGCGGACGTCGCCGCAGGAATGCAGCTGCGCTACGATGCCGTGGTCATGCGCCCATTGCACGGCTTTGGTATGATAAGGTTTGAGAAGGGTTCGATAGAGGTTGGGCGAAAAGAATGTGGTTCCTTTGTAGCCCATGTCATCATACCAGAAGAGTTCGTCAAAATGATAACCGGCATCCCAAAGACGGTTATAGAGCGAAATATTCCGATTCAGATAGGTGTCAAACATATCTTCGATCAGTTCCGGTTCTTCCATCATGGCGATCAGCACATTTTCTGTGCCCATCATCCAGGAATGCGTTACGTCAAAACCAAACCAGAACACAGCGCGAATCCATTGACCCTCGGCACGCCAGCGCGGATATTCTTTTTTCAGCCTTTCCCACGGAATGCGGTCGTCATCAAGGGTCATGCGTTTCTTGGCGTCGGCCCAGCTTTCTTCATCCACAACTTTATAGTCCAAAAATTCAGGCGTTGAATCTTCTTCCTTAAAGTGCTTCATCGTTACTCCCCAATCGGAGGTTTCAATGTACCAGCGATCGTTTTCTTCCAGTATTTTGCGTTCGTAGCGGGGGGTAATGTCAACATTAAAAATGGCTACCTTGTCTGCGCCGAAATAATCTTCCCACTGCACATTGGCAGGCATGCCTTCTTCGCGCCAGCGGCGCAGGGTTCCATTCCAGGGTTTATCGATAATGGGCACGCGATCAGCTTCGCGGTGCTCATACATTCGTTTGACTCGTTCATAAGAGTTCATGGACATGCCTCCTGTGTTTGATTGTTTGCCGGTGATATTATGTTACCATAAAGCGGATTTACAGTGAAGTGCCAGATTGATTAAAGTTTTGTTTTTGACTGAAGTGAAACAAGAACGCCAGCGGAATGCTGGCGTTCTTGCTGTGTTTGCGGATTGTTTTGCCGGTGCGGGAAACGGTCGCGCCGCAAATGCCTGCCCTTTAACGGAGGCTCCGTATGCTGCTGCGCTCCACGACTTCGCCAAAAAGCTGAATGCGTTTGGGGGCTTCGTCGGCATACAGCAGTTCGATGGCTGTTTTGGCAATGGCACTGTAAGGGGTTCGATAGGTGGTCAGATTCAAAGCCTGCACCTCGTGCGTCTGCACATCGTCAAAGCCGACAACAGAAAAATCATCCGGGCAGCGCAGGCCGCGCTTCTGAAGCGCCTCAATCAGGTCCAGTGCAATCACGTCGTGACCGCATACAAAGGCGGTAGGCAGCTCAGGAAGCTCCCGCAGCGCCTGTGCAATCAGCCGCTGGCTTTCGTTGGCGGAGCCGTCGCTCAATCGATTGTTCAGAATGGGCAGCTGACGGTCGCGCATGGCGCGCTTGTAGCCGATCCAACGTTCTTCCAGACTGGAGGTGCGCTGGCTTGAGCCGAAAAACTGGATGGAGCGGTGGCCGCAGTCAATCAGCTTTCTGGTCAGCATGTAGCTGGCGGAGCTGTTGGCCGTTACCACACTGCTGACGGGGATATCATCGTAAAACTGGTCGGCCATCACGTAACGGGTGCCCAGACTGTAGATCATTCGGCAGTAGCCGGGAGACAGATTGCCCACGGTGATGATGCCCGTGCAGGCCACGCTGCCCAGAAGAGCAGGTGGGCGGCACAGCGCTTCGTCTTCGCTGGAAACGCTGCTGATGATCAGCTGATAGCCGAAGCCTGCTGCGTAGGCTTCCATATCAAAACAGAGGCGCTGATAGAAAGTACCCGCTGCACGGGCAATGCGCTGCGGGATCAGAGCCAGAATACAGCCCTGTACCTTGTTCACGCCCAGATATTTCATTTCCTGCGCTTTCATGCGAACACGCTCGCGCAGTTCCTCACTTACGCCGTCTTTCCCGCGCAATGCGAGAGATACGGCGTTTTTGCTTATTCCAAGTTCGCCGGCAATATCAGCGAGTGTTACCGCTTTCAGCTTCATGTCAAATGCTCCTGTTTTGGAATCGGGTTTTAGTATTGCAGAAATCATGAGGTTTGTCAAGTAAGTTGTAAAGTAAAGTTCGGCATCCTTTTCGAACTTGAAAAGTCAAGTAATTCCATCATTTGCACCGCTTTAAATGAAAAATAAAGATTGAATAAACAATATAAATAAAGTTATAAACTTTATTTTGTCACTTGACAAATGTGCAAACAGATAATATACTTTCCAGCAGATACCAAAAACCAACGAAAGGACGATTGCTATGGAAACTGTAAAAAAAGTATCCGTAAAGCAAACGACACACATCAAGCGCGGCCCCGATGACTACGCGGTTGCCGGTGTATCTTATCTGATCACAGGTGTATTTGCGCTGATTTGCTTTATTCCGTTTTTTCTGGTCGTTCTGTACTCCTTCACGCCCTACGACCTTTACCTCAAGAATCATTTCGACTTCTTCCCGGAAAGACTCACGCTGGATGCCTATCGCATGGTAATCGATTACGGCTACATCTGGACGGGCTACCGCAATACCCTCATCATTACCGCGACAGGCACCATCCTTTCCATGCTGCTGCTGGTGGTAACGGCGTATCCGCTTACCCGCCGCGAGATGAAAGGCCGTAAACTGATCACCGCTCTGTGGGTATTTACCATGTTCTTCTCCGGCGGTATGATTCCGGAATACTTCCTGATGCGCTCTCTGGGCTTGCTCAACACACGCTGGGCCATGATTCTGCCCGGTATGCTGGGCTGCTACAACCTGATCCTGATGCGCAACTACATTGATGGCCTGCCCGATTCTCTGGAAGAAGCCGCCACCATCGACGGTGCAAACGATCTGGTCGTTTTGGTCAAGATCATTCTGCCGCTGTGTATGCCCATTCTGGCTACACTGGGCCTGTTCACGCTGGTTGGCTACTGGAACAGCTATTTCTCCGCCATCATGTACACCACCAAGCGTACCATGTGGCCCCTGCAGCTGGTGCTTCGAGAAATCGTTTTCGAAGGTTCCGCTGCCGAAATGGAAGCTGCCGGCGCGGCGGACGAAAACCTCACTTCGCCTTTCCTGCTGCGTATGGCCTCCATCGTGGTTGCCACGGTGCCGATCATGTGCGTCTATCCCTTCCTGCAAAAATACTTTATGAGCGGCCTTGTACTGGGCGGCGTGAAAGAGTAAGGAGGTCACAGAGATGGCACAGAATATGGCCGTTATCAACAAGCCGAAAACCAGCCTGGCCAAGCACCTCTACAAAAATCGCTGGCTTTACCTGATGTGTATTCCGGGTTTGGCTTTCCTGATTATTTTCAAGTACATTCCCATGTACGGCGTCATTATGGCGTTTCAGGACTTCAGCTTCAAGAAGGGCATCTTCGGCAGTTCCTTCAACAATTTCGCTCACTTTAAGCAGCTGTTCAACAGCGGCAAGTTCTGGAATGTTTTCACCAACTCCATCGTGCTCAGCATGCTCAAGCTGCTGATCAACTTCCCGATCCCGATCCTGCTGGCGCTGCTGCTCAATGAGCTGCGTGTGAAGTGGTTCAAGAAAGTAACGCAGACCTTCCTCTATCTGCCTCACTTCATGTCCTGGATCGTTCTGGGCGGTATCGTCAACAACTTCCTGAGCATGAACGACGGCGTGATCAACGACCTGATCGTTATGCTCGGCGGTCAGAAGATCAACTTCCTGGGCAGCAACGAGTGGTTCCGCTTCGTCATCATTGCCACCAACATCTGGAAGGAAGCCGGCTGGGGTACCATCATCTATCTGGCGGCGCTTTCCAGCATCAGCCCGGATCTGTATGAGGCTGCGACTGTGGACGGCGCCAACCGCTGGCAGAAGATCCGCCACATCACGCTGCCCGGCATTGCCAGCACGGTGGTCATCACGCTGGTTCTGCAGATCGGCGGTCTGATGAACAACGGTTTCGAACAGATTTACCTGTTCCAGAACGACCTCAACATTCAGGTATCCGAAGTATTCGAAATCTACACCTACAAGATCGGTATCGTCAGCGGCCGTTACTCATACTCCACGGCTGTCGGTCTGTTCAAGAACGTGATCGGTACCATACTGATCTTCTCCACCAACCGCATCACCAAAAAGCTTGGCGGTGCAACCCTGTTCTGATTTAAACAGCCGCGTGCTGCTTAAATAACATTCTAAAGGAGGGTACCTACTATGAAACGCATTGTTTCCCTGTTCCTGGCCCTGATGATGATCATGAGCCTCGTTAGCGTTGCTTCTGCCGAAGAGCGCGTGACCCTGACCATGATGAACCGTCTGCCCGCCACCTACGTTGTGGAAGGCAACCCCGTCATCGAAGCTCTGGAAGACCTGCTGAACGTAAACCTGGAGATCGAGGCTCCCCCGATTTCCTCCTACAGCGACCGCCGCAACATCGTGCTCGCTTCCGGCGAACTGCCTGACATCATCTATGTCAACGATACCGGCGCCAGCTACACCCAGTGGAGCCGCGATGGTCTGTTCCTGGACCTGACCCCCTATCTGAACGAAACCGACATGCCCAACGCTTACAAGGTTCTGACCGCTCAGGAACTGAACAAGGTAACTGTTGACGGCGCTGTGTACTCTCTGCCCCGCGTACAGACCAAGCCCATGGACATCATCATGTACCGTCAGGACTGGCTGGACAAGCTGGGTCTGGAAGTGCCCACCACTCCCGCCGAGTTTGCTGAAGTTGCCAAGGCTTTCACCACCATGGACCCCGACGGCAACGGCGTGAACGATACCTACGGCTGGACCCTCAACACCGATAAGGGTGAGCATCCCCGTCACATGATCTCCGGTTTCGGCGTTCGTCCCTCCGACGTGCCCGACGAAAACGGCAACTACGAGCTGATGGAAGCTTCCGACGAGTACATCGCCTACCTGGACTGGATGCGCGATATGTATGCTGCCGGTGCCATCAACCCCGAGTTCTATCTCATCACCGCCAACAATGACGACGAGCTGTGGTACGCCGGCAAGATGGGTATCCGCTACGTTAACACCAACGTTGAGCACTACGTATCCGACCTGGGTTCCACCAACTGGGCCAACCCCGACCGCGAGGTTGCTGTTGCCGCTCCTCTGATGGAAGAAGGCCAGGAAAAGGCTGCTGTTTACTATCCTCCCCAGACCTGGGGCAACTGGGCCATCAATGCTGACAGCGAGAACCTGGAAGCTGCCATCAAGTTCCTGGATGCCTGCTACACCGACGCTGTGAACAACCTGCTGGCCTTCGGCGTTGAGGGCATCACCTACACCACCTTCAACGATGAGCAGCAGTATGCTCTGAAGACCCCCGAACAGCGCGAAGCTTTCGACAAGTACTGCGCTACCTACGCCACCTTTAACTATCAGACCGAGGACAAGGGCCTGCTGATCGTGAACGGCGATACCATCGAAGAGACCGAAGCTTTTGCTCAGGCCAACAACAATGTTGCTGAAAAGACCGAGCGCATCAGCTACATCCAGGGTTCCAGCCTGCCCGGCGTAAGCGAAGTTTCCACCGCTTGCTCCGACGAAGGCCTGCAGGATACCTTCAAGGAACTGCGTACCAAGTACATCTGCGGCCAGATCGAGCGTGAAGAACTGGTGGACTTCCTCAAGAACACCTATGCTCCCGCTTGGCAGCCCATGCTGGACATCTACGCTGAGAACAACCTGAACAAGTAATTCTCCTTTGCGAGAGGCTGCTGTATCTATGCGGCAGCCTCTTTTTTACATGGTATATATAGACAAGCAATCCGTTGTTTGCTATAGTTATGTTAATTCTTGATAAGGAGGCTGTTCTGAATGGCAAGTCCTGAACTCCATTCCTGCCCGGCCATTACCCGTTATGAAAACAATCCTGTTTTGACCTGCGACGCTGTGCCCTATCCCTGCACGCTGGTGTTCAATGCCGGCGCGATCAAGTGGAAGGGCGAGTATGTGATGGTCTTCCGCAACGACTACAACCATATCCGCCGTGCAACTTTTGAAGGCACCAACATCGGTCTTTGCCGCAGCGCGGACGGCATCCACTGGACGGTGGAGCCCAAGCCTGTTTTTGACGTGAAGGACGAAGAGCTGATGAGCCGCTTCGGTCTGCCCAGGGGCGAGATCAAGCGCTGCTACGATCCCCGCCTGACGGTGATCGAAGACGAGATCTACATGACCTTTGCGGTGGATACCGCCCATGGCCTGCGCGGCGGCATTGCCAAAACGACCGACTTTGCCGACTGGCAGATTCTGAGCCTGACGGTGCCGGATAACCGCAACATGGTGCTCTTCCCCGAAAAGATCAATGGCAAGTATGTACGTCTTGAGCGCCCCATGCCCGTGTACAGCCGCGGCCGTGACCGCTTTGATATGTGGCTGAGCGAATCTCCGGATATGATCTACTGGGGCAACTCCGCTCTGGTAGCCGCGGTGGAGGATTTCAACTACACCAATGACAAGGTTGGCCCCGGCGCTCCGCCCGTCAAAACGGACAGGGGCTGGCTGGTATTCACCCACGGCGTGGACATCGACTATGACCGCGGCAAGAACGGCTGGGAAGACAAGTGGCAGAAGCGTTACTGCGCCGGTATGGTGCTGCTGGATCTGAACGATCCCCGCAAGGTGCTGGGCGTATACCGCGATCCGCTGCTGGCTCCTGAAGCCGACTACGAAGCCAGGGACGGCTTCCGCACCAATGTTATTTTCCCCACGGCTGCCATCAGGGAAGATGACGGCACCGTGAAGGTATACTACGGCGCAGCTGACACGGTTATTGCCATGGCCACCGCAAAGGTGGACGATCTGGTGGAACTGTGCCTTGCAGGCGGCGCCCGCTGATCTGCACAGACAAGCACAACGTCTTTTGTTTCATGAAAATCCCGTTTTCCCCGAAAGGGAAAACGGGATTTTTTTCACACTTTCAAGGACAGGCGTTTTTCCGCCGTGAAAAAAAGGAATTTCTCCCTCCGGCGACTAAAGATATTCTTGATGGATCTGCGCCTGATACAGTCGCGTTTTACAGCCGTCAGCTGAAAACACACTTTGGTCAGGACGGATAAGGGCTTCAGAAAGGAGCAGCGCAGATGAGAGAAATAACTGAAAAAAGCATTTCGGATTGGATCGCGGAAGTGCCTGTGATTGCAGATGTCGCGGCGATGAAAGAAACCGTCTGGATGAACGACCGGCTTCTGCCTTTTGATCAGGCGGTCCGAAACTCTGAATTAACGATGGATGACGTCCGGGAGGCCTCCGAACGCTTGAAGCGGTTTTCCGCTTATTTTCAAAAAGCCTTTCCCGAAACGCGCAAGGATAACGGCCTGATCGAATCGCCCGTTTGCCGCATCCCGGAAATGCAAAGGGCGATGGAGGCCAAATATGGAGAGCGTATTCCCGGCGACCTGCTGATCAAGCTGGACAGTCATCTGGCTGTTTCAGGTTCCATCAAGGCCAGGGGCGGCATTTACGAGGTTTTGTGCGTAGCGGAACGAATTGCACTGGAGGCAGGCTATCTGCATCTGACCGATGATTATTCGGTATTGTGCGAAGAAAAATGCCGGAAGCTGTTTGAAAAATACGCGATTGCGGTTGGCTCCACCGGCAATTTGGGCCTTTCAATCGGAATAATCGGCGCAAAACTGGGCTTTCGGGTGACAGTTCACATGTCGGCAGACGCCCGTCAGTGGAAAAAAGATCTGCTGAGATCCAAAGGGGTTTTGGTCAAAGAGTATCAGAATGATTACAGCGCAGCCGTGGAAAACGGCAGAAAAGAAGCGGAAAAGGATCCGTTCTGCCATTTTGTGGATGATGAAAATTCCCGGATGCTGTTTTTGGGATATGCTGTTGCAGCGGAACGTTTGAAACGGCAGCTGGATGAGGCAGGGATCGCCATCAGCCGGGAAAAACCGCTGTATGTGTACCTGCCTTGCGGCGTGGGCGGCGGTCCGGGCGGCGTGGCCTTTGGATTGAAAATGGTCTTTGGCGATCTGGTACATTGCTTTTTTGCGGAACCTGTTCAATCCTGCTGCATGATGCTTGGAATGGCAACGGGTCTGCACAACGAAATTTCGGTGAGGGATTTTGGCCTTCAGAACCGTACGATCGCGGATGGTCTGGCCGTGGGCAGAGCCTCCGGCTTTGTCGGCAGGCAGATGGCCCCGTTTATGGATGGCTGCTACACGGTAGCGGACGAAAGAATGAGCGCCTTGCTGAAGATGCTGGCGGATCATGAGAACATCTGGCTGGAACCCAGCGCGCTGGCGGGAATGTACGGGCCTGTTATGCTGGCACCAAAACGGGGCGGATTGCCGGAAGGCTGTCATCTGGTCTGGGCAACCGGCGGCAGCATGGTTCCGGCTGATGAACAGCAAAAGTACTATCAGCAGGGGTCGCTGGCCTGCAGGGAATACTGATCGCACGACTGATCAGAAATGCTTGCTGTGTCCAAGTGTACATTTCTTGTTTTCATGTTGGCGGCTTGTTGACACAGCAGATGAAAAGCGTTACAATGCAATCAAACTTTGGGAAAGGAAGGGTAGTCATGGCAAAGAAGTTTTTCTTCCATTTTTACTTTTATTTTGCCAGGGGCTGCCCGCATTCCGCATATTCCGCCCGTTAAGACGCCGGAATGAAGAACACGGACAGTCCGCATTCGTTATGCTCTCAGGCAGCAATGGAATGCGGATTTTTTATTTTCAGGATAACGCTGGTATAGAAAGGGGTTATTGATATGCAGATGACTTTTCACCGCAAACTTCCCATCCCGCAGGAGGTCAAAAAAGAATTTCCCCTGACCAAACGCATGGAAGCAGTTAAAGCAGCGCGTGACCAGCAGATCAGGGATGTGTTTGAAGGCAAGTCCGAAAAGTTCCTTCTTGTTGTGGGCCCCTGTTCCGCAGACCACAGCGAGCCGGTGCTGGAATATATTTCAAGACTCCGCAGGCTGGCGGAGCAGATTTCCGATAAGATGATCATCATCCCCCGGATATATACCAACAAGCCCCGTACCACCGGTCAGGGATACAAGGGCATGCTTCACCAGCCGGATCCTGACGCCAAGCCTGATATGTACAAAGGCATTATTGCCATTCGCGAACTTCACATGGCGGCGCTGAGGGATTATGATTTTTCCTGCGCTGACGAAATGCTGTATCCGGAAAATCTGCGGTACCTTTCCGATCTGCTTTCCTATATTGCGGTAGGCGCGCGTTCGGTGGAAAACCAGCAGCACAGGCTTACGGCCAGCGGCGCCGGCGTTCCGGTCGGCATGAAAAACCCCACCAGCGGCGATTTTACCGTGATGATGAACTCCATCGTTGCTGCGCAGTCGGGACATATGTTCCTTTACCGCGGATGGGAGGTTTCCACGGAAGGCAATCCGCTTGCGCACGCCATTCTGCGCGGCGCGGTTGATTATGCGGGCAGAAGCGTTTCCAACTACCACTATGAGGATCTGCTCAGGGTGAAAGAGCTTTATGAGAAATCCGGTCTGATCAACCCCTGTGTGATCGTGGATACCAACCACAACAACTCCGGCAAGCATTATCTGGAGCAAGTGCGTATTGCCAAGGATATTGTTCACAGCCGCAATCAGAACGCCACGATCAGGCGCCTTGTGAAGGGCCTGATGATCGAAAGCTATTTGGAAGACGGCGCGCAGAGCGTGAACGAGCACGTTTTCGGCAAATCCATCACGGATCCCTGCCTGGGCTGGGAAAAGACGGAACGGCTGATTCTGGATATTGCCGAAAAGCTTTAAGACCGGTATGCGAAAGGAAGGACAACGGCTGTGAACAAACTGGAAGAGGCGCGAAAAATCATTAACGAAGTGGATGCACAGATGGCCGAACTGTTTACCAGACGCATGCAGGCCGCCGAAATGGTTTTTGAGCATAAAAAGGCGTTTGGACTGCCCATTTTGGATCAGGCGCGTGAGAATGCGGTAATTGAAAAAAACGCCGCGCTGATCGAAAACGACGTCTTCAAAGCCTACTATATTGACTTTATCAAAAATATGATGTCCCTTTCCCGCGCCTACCAGTACCGGCTTCAAAGCGGTCTGCGCGTGGCCTACAGCGGCGTGGAAGGCGCGTTTGCGCACATTGCGGCAGGACGGATTTTTCCCGGAAGCAGACGGATGGCATGCCGGGATTTCAAAACTGCCTATGACTCGGTGGTGTGCGGAGAAAACGATGTGGCTGTTCTGCCGATTGAGAACAGCTATGCCGGCGAGGTGGGCCAGACCATTGACCTGATTTTTTCGGGCGAGCTGTTCATCAACGGCATCTACGAGCTGGAAATTCAGCAGAATCTGCTGGGTCTGCCAAACGCTGTGATCGGTGATATCCGCAAGGTCATCAGCCACCCGCAGGCGCTCAGCCAATGTCACGAATATATTGTGCGCCGCGAATGGCATACCGAAGAAGCCGGCAATACCGCCGTTGCCGCCAAAGCCGTTGCGGAAGCAAACGATCAATCGCTTGGAGCCATTGCCAGCGCGGAAACGGCGAAACTGTACGGACTGAAAGTGCTGGATGCCAGAATCAATACCAGCGGAGAAAACACGACCCGCTTTGCGGTGCTTTCCAGAGTCAAAGCCCACTCGCCTTCCCTGTCCAATTCAGTCCTGATGTTTACCGTCAAAAACGAAGCCGGCTCTCTGGCAAAAGCGATCAGCATCATCGGTCAGTACGGTTACAATATGACGTCTCTGCGCAGCAGACCGTTGAAAAAACATTCGTGGCAGTATTACTTCTATATTGAGATCGACGGAACGACGGATTCCGAAGACGGACGGAAGATGATGGATGAACTGAGTAAAGTCTGCGATCAGCTGAAAATCGCCGGTACGTTTGCTCCCTATAGTGAAATTTAAGAGGTTGCCGTATGATGATTCACATGGAGCTGAATGAAAACAGCTATGATATCCTTGTTGAAAGAGGAGCGCTTCAGCACGCGGGCGAGCAGATGAACCTGAACCGGCGGGTGCTGGTCGTAACGGATACAGGCGTTCCCGCGCTGTACGCGCAGACTGTTGCCGAACAATGCAAAACGCCTGTTCTGTGCACCGTGCCATCCGGAGAAGGGTCCAAGAGCATGGAGGGGCTCGGCCTGCTATTGCAGACCATGCTTGAAAACGGTTTTTCCAGAAAGGATTGCGTGGTAGCTGTCGGCGGCGGTGTTGTGGGCGATCTGTCCGGTTTTGCGGCAGCCGTTTATATGCGCGGTATTGATTTTTATAACATTCCCACCACCCTGCTTTCCCAGATTGATTCGTCCATCGGCGGAAAGACGGCTGTCAATTTTGGCGGCGTTAAGAACATCGTCGGCGCTTTTTATCAGCCCAGGAAGGTGCTGATCGACCCGGAACTGCTCAGAACGCTGCCTCCCAGGCAAATGGCAAACGGTCTGGCCGAGGCGGTAAAAATGGCGCTGACATCCGACGCTGAACTGTTTGAGCTGTTTGAAAATCGGGAAATCGGCCAAAATCTGGATGAGATCATCATTCGTTCTCTGTTGATCAAGAAAGCCGTTGTTGAACAGGATGAGAAGGAATCGGGACTTCGCAAAATCCTGAATTTCGGCCATACCATCGGTCATGGTATTGAAAGCAGTGAAAAGATGGCCGAGCTCTATCACGGCGAATGCGTTGCTTTGGGTTTGGTTCCCATGTGCAGTGCGCAAATCAGGCCGCGTGTGATCCATGTGCTCCAAAAATGCGGCCTGTACCAGCTGCCCTCTTTTGATTGGGACAGGATCGCCGCCGCCATGTTTCATGATAAAAAAGCGGACGGCGATATGGTTGAGGTAACGCTCGTGGAGCAGCCGGGACAGTTTGTGCTGCAGAAAATGACCTGCGCCGCTCTGATCGAAAGGGCTCAAAACTGCCTGAACGGGTAACGGCCTTTGAAACCGACGCGGCATCGGGCCTGTTTATCGAAAACAGAAATCAAGAGCTGAACAGGAATGAAGAGCAAATGATGAAATGCGGTTGTATCGGAAAGAAACTGACGCACAGCTTCTCCAAAGAGATTCATGCCATGCTGGCCGATTACAGCTATGAACTGATCGAACTTACGGAAGAACAGGTTCCGCTGTTCATGACCCAAAAGGAATTTGACGCTATTAATGTAACCATTCCCTACAAGCAGACCGTGATTCCCTATCTGGATTCCGTCAGCGACGTCGCACAACGGATCGGCGCCGTGAACACGATTGTGAACAGAAACGGCAGGCTGTTCGGATACAACACGGACTATTACGGCATGAAAGCGCTTCTGGAAAAAGCCGGGATCGATGCGGCGGGGAAAAAAGTGTTGATTCTTGGTACGGGAGGCACCAGCAAAACCGCTCAGGTGGTTGTCAGGGATCTTGGGGCGGCTGAAATGCTGGTTGTCAGCAGAAGCAGGGGTGAAAATGTTATTACCTATCAGGAAGCTGCGGAACAGCATGCGGACGCTCAGGTGATTATCAACACCACGCCATGCGGCATGTACCCGGATTGCGGCTCGGTTCCCATTGACATTGCTGCTTTTGAAAAGCTGGAAGGCGTGATGGACGCCATTTACAATCCGCTGAACACCAACCTGATTCTGGAAGCGCGCAAACGCGGCCTGAAGGCGGAAGGCGGTTTGTACATGCTGGTCATGCAGGCAGTGATCGCGGTGGAAAAGTTTCTGGACAGGCGTATTGAAAAAACGGAAGCGGACCGTGTTTTCGCCAAGCTTTATGCTGATAAAGAGAACATTGTGCTCATCGGTATGCCCGGCAGCGGCAAAAGCACGGTGGGAAGGGCGCTCCAAACCACAGGCTTTGATTTGATCGATACCGATGCCGAAATTGAAAAACGCTGCGGCTGCACCATCCGAGAATGGATCCAGACCAAGGGCGAAGAAAGTTTCCGCGATTTGGAGTCTGAGGTGATCCGGGATGCTTCTTCGGTCGGCGGGCGGATTATTGCCACCGGCGGCGGCGCTGTGCTCCGGGCTGAAAATGTGAAGAACCTTCAGCAAAACGGAAAGCTGTATTTTCTTGATGCAGATATCAGCCGTCTGCAGGCGTCCAGCCACAGGCCCCTGGCCGATACAAAGGAAAAAATAGAAAAACTGTACGCCGAACGCAAACGCATCTATCTGGCTGCTGCGGATGTGATCGTTCCGGACATGAAAACCGCCGATGAAGAAGCGGAATATATCCTTCGCAAAAGAAGGGAGATGCTCCTGTGAAAATCCTTGTGATCAACGGACCGAATCTGAATATGCTGGGCATTCGGGAGCCCGTCCACTACGGCAGAGAAACATATGCAGATCTTGTGCAGAAGATCCGGCAGCATTGCAGCAAGCGGGGGATCGAAGCGGAATGTTACCAGTCCAATCATGAAGGCGATCTGGTAGACAAGATCCAGCAAGCCTATGGGAATACGGACGGCATCGTCATCAACCCCGGCGCATACACCCATACCAGCATTGCCCTTCTGGACGCCGTCAAAGCCGTTGGCATTCCCACGGTGGAAGTTCATATCTCCAAATTGGAGGAGCGGGAGGAGTTCCGGCAGATCAGCTACATCCGCCTGGCCTGCGTCAAAACGATCACCGGTCACGGCACCCAGGGCTATCTGGAAGCCATTGATTACCTTGCAGAGGGCAACGAGCCATGATTGCAGCTTTCAAACCATGTACGCTCAGGGGACGCGTTTCCGCGCCGCCCTCCAAAAGCATGGCGCACCGGTATCTGATCGGAGCAGCGCTTTCGCAGGGTGTGAGCCGGCTGTCCGGCATTGACTACAGCGAGGATATCCTTGCCAGCATCGATTGCCTGCGGGCGCTGGGCGCAAAGATCGAAACAGCAGGAGATACTGTTACGGTCGATCCGAAAGGATTTATGAAACATGTATCCCCTGTGCTGGCGTGCCGGGAGAGCGGAAGCACGCTCCGGTTTTTGATCCCGCTGGCTTTGTGCCTTGGTCAGGAAGTTGTGCTTGGCGGCAGCAGACGTCTTTTTGAAAGACCGCTTGAGGTGTATGAAACGCTTTGCCGCGAACGGAACTTTCTTTTTCGCAGAAACGAAGCGTCCGTAACGCTCTGCGGCCGCCTTCAGAGCGGAACCTATCAGCTGCGGGGGGATATCAGCAGCCAGTTTATCACCGGCTTGATGTTTGCCCTGACGTATCTGAACGAACCATCGGTTTTGCAGATCCTGCCGCCGTTTGAAAGCCGTTCCTATGTCAACCTTACGCTCGAGGCGCTGCGGTCCTTTGGCGCAGAGGCGGCGTTTGCGCAGGAAAATACCATTGTGATCCGCAAACCGTGCAGCCATGCGTACACCGGCAAAATCGAGGGGGATTATTCCAACGCGGCATTTCTGGATGCGTTCAACCGCATTGGGTCTGATATTCAGATTTCCAATCTCAGGCCGGGAAGCCTGCAGGGCGACAGCGTTTATGCCGACTATTTCCGCCTGCTGGAGGAGGGAAGTCCTGTGCTGGATCTTTCCGACTGCCCGGATCTGGGGCCTGTGCTCTTTGCGCTGGCCGCGCTGAAAAACGGTGCAGCCTTTACCGGTACAGACCGCCTGAAAGCCAAGGAAAGCGACCGCGGACAGGCCATGCATCAGGAACTGGCAAAACTCGGCGGAGGGCTGATCTTTGGCGACAATACGATCATTGTGCCCAAACAGGAATTGAAAGATAAAGGGATCGTGCTCGACGGTCATAACGACCACCGCATCGTGATGGCGCTGTCGGTTGTCCTGTCCCGGACGGGCGGCAGCATTGACGGTGCGCAGGCAGTGCGGAAAAGCTACCCAGGCTTCTTTGAGGAGATCCGGAAACTGGGCGCTGAAGTAACCCTGTGCTGATGACGAAACCGGACAAGGAAAACCACAGCGCCGTCGCATGATGGTGTTTAGGCAAACGCCTCCGCTTTCTGTTTCACGAAAGCGGAGGCGTTCTTTTGCGCTTTTTTGGCAGACGAAGCATTTTTTCAGTAAGAAAAGCAGCAGTGAACCTGCTGCTCAGCTTGTCAAAAAACGTTTTGGGAGGTGTCGGAGGGCCGCAGCCCTCCGCCTCTTGTTCCGAAGCTGACGACATGCGCGTCAGCTTTGGAAGCCTTGCCCAGCAAGGCTTCCTTGCAGTTTTCTGCAGCAGGAGACGTTTTGGATTGATCGTGTTTTATTCGCCGACAGCCTTGTTGGTGAGCATGGTTTTGATCATGCGCAGCAGGCTGGGCTTGCCCATGTGCGTATCGTTTTCGCCCAAAATCATTACGCGGCTGTTTTTTCCATCTGTCGGCAGCCATGCGGGTTCATGGCTTTCGCCGTTGGGATCGCCGGTGCGTACGAACTGACACAGGAGAGAAACCATCTGTTCGCTGAGCGCTTCATCCTTCTTTGTCCACGGCCTCCAGCCGTTGGACAGCGTGCCGAACCAGTACCACAGATCGGAGGAGTGCCATGCGCCGTTTTCATCGCCGGGAAGCTGACGGTCGAAGTACCATGTATAGCCGGGCTTGCGCTGGGCGGCGCACCACTTGCGGGCCATTCCCTGCAGGATGGGGGGCATCATGTCCTCGCTGGTAGAACCGGCCATGTAGCTGATATCGTGCTGTTTGCCTTCCGCCAGCAGCTGTGCGCCGGACCCAACGACCAGACAGCCGTCGATGCAGGGGAAACTGCCCGGGCTGCGCAGCTCTTTTTTGGTCTGCATCCATACTTCAAACAGCTTTTCCGGAGAAATGGCGCGGAACTGTTCCAGCGTTTCGCAGCCGGCGTTCTGCATCATTTTTTTCCAGAACTCGTAATGCTTTTCAGCGGGAGCAGCAGCCAGCATTTTGCTCACGCCGCCGCCGCTGGACATGACGGCTCTCTGGAACAGCCCCTTGCTCATAGGGCTCAGACAATGCTGCTGAACGCTCATGGCGCCGGCGCTCTGACCCATGATGGTCATGTTTTTCGGATCGCCGCCGAAGGCAGCAATGTTGTCGCGCACCCATTTGATGGCGGTCAGCTGATCGTACAGGCCGTAGTTGCCGGTAAAGCCAGCTTCCTCCTTGAGCTGGGGCAGGCACGCAAAACCCATCGGCCCCAGACGGTAGTTCAGCGTAACGCCGATCACGCCCTTCTGCGGCCAGACCGGGCCGTCAAAATGCTTCTCGTGTCCGCAGCCGCCGGTGAAGCCGCCGCCGTGAATGTAAATGAGCACCGGCAGACGGTCGCCTTCTGTGGCCGTTTCGGGAGCAAAGATGTTCAGGAAGAGACAGTCCTCGCTGTAACGGTAGGTTTCACCCTTGCGGAATTCGTTGTAATAGAAGATCTTTTTCAGATTTTCCTCTTCGTTGTAAAATGCCCGGGGCTGCCAGGAACATGCGCCGTACTCCGTGGCGTCATACATTCCTTCCCAGTGCGTAACCTGCACAGGGTATTCCCAGCGCCCGGCAGTCGCATAGCGGATGCCTTTGAACGCTTTGGAGCCTTCTGCCCGGCCTGCTGTTCCGCGCACGGCGCCGCAGGGCGTGTTCACAATATAATCCATACAGGGATCCTTTCTTGTTCAAAGATTTGAAAATCAGCGGCACGGTAAGTACGCGCCGCTGATGCGGGAAAGTTTAGCTGTTGGCGGCTTCGCCGGGCTTGCTGCTCTTGAGAGCGGCCATGGCGGCACGCTTTTCGGGCGTGATGTTCCATACGAACTTGAACGCAGCCCAGCTGCCCAGAATGAACACGGCGGGCACCAGCACGCACAGGGACTTCAGACCGAAAATGGTTCCGGCGCTCTGCACTTCCAGCGCAGCGTCGAAGCCGATCCAGCCCAGAACGTAGAAGCCGAAGGAACTGCCAACGGCCTGACCGATGCGGCGGGCCAGGTTGAAGGTGCCGTAGATGGAACCCTCGGTACGCTTGCCGGTGATCAGTTCGTTATAGTCGATGGCTTCGCCCACCAGACCCCACTGCATCTGGATGGACACCATGGCCATGCCGGAGCCGATGCCCAGAATGACGCCGTGAACCAGGGGGTGCACATCCATCATCAGGTGCATGCCAAACAGCGCAGCACAGATGGCGCCGCCAATGAGCAGGGAGTAACGGATCAGCTTTTCCAGACCCAGCTTCTTGCAGATGAAGGGCACGGCTACCATGGAGCCGATCATGAAGGGTGCGGAAAGCGCGGAGCTGATGGACTGATAGGTAACATCGTGGTACACTTCGGAGTACATGTACAGGCTGATGTTGGATACCAGGTACTGCATGGTGCAGATGCAGACGCCGTGGATGCACAGCGCCACAAAGGGACGGTTCTTCTTCACGACCGTCAGGATGTCGGAGAACTTGATGTCGTCAGCCTTGGTATCGGCAACGGCGGCGCGTTCTTCAGTCCAGAAGTAGTGCATCAGGCAGATCACAAAGCCGATCACAGCACAGGCGATGCCGGTAATCATGTAACCGGTGGAGGTGCGGTCGCCGAACATGCCGATGATCACAGGGCCGACCATACCAGGGATCATGTTGCCGAACATGGAGCCAACGCCGCGGGCAGAGGACAGGGAAGCGCGCTCGGAGTCGTTGGTGGACATGGCGGACAGCAGGGAGCCCATGGGAATGTTGAACATGGTGTAGGCTGCTTCATACAGAATTTTGCAGGAGAACAGCATAACAATGGTGGCGATGCCGTCAAAGAAGGTGGGAACGGTCCACAGCGCGATTGCGGTCACAGCCAGCAGGGGCGTGGCGCGCAGCAGCCAGGGACGGAACTTGCCGTTCTTGTTCTGCTTGCGGGCGAAGGCCTTGTCCATCAGAGCGCCCATCATGGGATCGTTGACGGCGTCCCAAATGGTCCAGACCAGCACCAGCGTGCCCATCAGAGTAGGATCAATACCCAGAACATTGGTACAATACATGGAGAAGATGCTGGCCATCAGGGTAAAGGTCATGCAGCCGCCCCAGTCGCCGAACATATAGCCAAGCCAGTGTTTTGTCGTCAGACCGCCGGCGGTCTTTGCCTTTTTTGCCATTGTGTTGTTCCTCCTGAATGCTTAGCACAATGGTGCTGTCACCATTGTGCATTAAGGTTATTTTATCATGTTGTTTATACAAAACATATTGCACGAATTGCAATAAACATTGAGAATCCTGCAATAAAATATGCTATAATATCATAAAGGCTGAAGAGCGTGGGAGGGGATAAAAGTGAAACTGGAGGCATTGCAGAGTCTGACTCAGAATATGCCGGAACTGGAGGGGGCGCAGCTGCAGAAATGGCTTCACGAGCAGCTCATTCAGATGGGAATGGATCCGAACGCCATTTATCAGGAACTGGAAATGACTTCCTGTTTTGTGGATACGCATCGGGATACCAGTTATTCCAATACGCAGATGCAGCTGCACAGCCATACCTTTTATGAGCTGATCTACTGTATCAACAGCTGCGGCGCGGAATATCTGGTGGGTTCCGAGCGCTACCGCCTGAAACAGGGCGATCTGATCGTGCTGCCTCCGGGCGTGAGCCACCGTGCGCTTCTGCCTGAAAAAATGGAAGCGCCCTATATGCGCTATGTGATCTGGCTGAGCGCAGAATTTGAAACCCTGTACGCAGAACTGTGTCAGCATCGCTTCTGGCACAAACAGTCCGGCGCCAGCATTTTGCGCACGGGAGGCGCTTCCTGGGAGCACATAGGCGAACTGTTCCGTGCAGGCGTTCAGGAAGCGGAACAAAAGGCCCCCGGCTGGCAGGCTGCGGTGCTGGGCAATACGCTGCAGCTGCTTGCGCAAATCGGACGCGCTGTGGAAGGGCGGAACACCCGTCCCATTCAGGCGGAACAGCCGGAACTATTGGACAGGATCGCCACCTACGTAGAAGAACATTACTTTCAGTCCATTGCCATTGCGGATCTGGCAAAACATTTTTTTGTCAGCAGCAGCACTATCAGCCATCTGTTCAAACAAAAACTCGGCGTCAGCTTTTACCGTTATGTAACCCAGAGAAGGCTGATCGCGGCCAAAAGCAAAATCGAGGACGGCTGCCTTTTGGAAGAGGTGGCAGCGCAGACGGGCTTTGTGGACTACTCCAGCTTTTATCGTTCTTTCAAACAGGAATACGGCATTTCGCCGCGCCAGTACCGACAGCTGCAGCAAGGCGGCAGCCGGAACGGCTGAAACAAATGTTTCTAATGAAATTCTCATTCTGTTTTCAGCCGGTTCACTTGCTGGACGGCAGGAAGCATGGTATGATTTGCCTGTAAACAAGGCGTGAGGAGGAAAATACGATGAGCGATGCTTTGGGCCCGGAGGGCAGCTATTACGAGGCCAGACGCCGCGAAGAAGAACGGAAACGCAAGGAAAAAAGCGAAGCCACCTATCCGATGATGATGGTGGGGCTGTATCTGGTATTGGGCGTTTTTTTGAACCTGTGGCATCCGGGCTGGCTGATTTTTCTGACCGTTCCGCTGCATTATATGCAGTTTCATTCCCTGCGTGCGCGGCTGACCAATCCGGTATCCATTACGCTGGCGTACCTGATGCTTGGCTTCTTTTTTGGCCTGTGGCATCCCGGCTGGCTGATTTTTCTGCTGATCCCCGTTGCCGGTGCGCGCGGCTGGTACAGCGAGATGGAATAAAAACGAAATCAAAACAAACCGCCTTCGCAGCATTGCGAAGGCGGTTTTTGTCGTGCGGATTTACCACACATCCTCAGTGTTCAGGGCGTTGTGAACGGTCCAGTCTCGTCCGTCGGCATCCACCAGAACGGCCTCGGGAATGCTCTGGCCATCCTTGAGCACATAGCCAAGGTCAAAATTCAGGCTGCGTTCGCCGCTTTCCATACGGAAGCTTTCACTGTGGGCGGTCAGACCGTCGCCGCTGATGAGACAGCTGGAAATGATGCGCAGCGCATCCACCGCAGCGGTGGGTTTCATTTCGGCATAGGCGCTGGCTTCCAGAATGTATTCGCCGGGGTAGACGTCATCGAAAAGATAATAGCCGTATTCGTTGGTTTGAATCTCGTAAACGGCTTCGCCGTTCTGAATCAGGCGAACCGTCACGCCGGGCAGGAAGGGCTCGCCGCCGTCCTGCAGGCCGTTGGCATTGCTGTCCAGCCAGGCAATATCGCCTACTTTGGCGGACTTGATGTAGAGGATGTCCTTATCAAGCTGGTGCTGCGCCATGGAAAGCGGGAAGGTATCGCTCATGCCGTATTCGGTGCTGGCAATGATGGAGGCGCCGGACTCGTAATTGGGATCGCCGGGACGGACGAAGATGATGCCGCCGGGCACGCTGGCAGACAGGGAATAGCTGTCCGGCCACAGGCCGTCGAAGCGGTACTCACCGTTTTCATCGGTCACGGTTTCAGCAGCGTATGCGCCGTTTTGCCAGAGGGTGACCGTTACGCCCGCAACAGGGCTGCGCTGGCCGTTTTCATCCAGCCAGGCCGTGCCGCCGATGCTGGTGGTGGAAACCAGACCGGTGGTCAGATCGGAGACGTGGCCGTTCTCGCTTACGGAAATGCCGGTCTGCACCATGGCGGACCCGCTGGACTGGAAGGTGGAAGATGCGTCTGCGGCCGGAGAAGCCTGCTCCGGCAGGGCAAACTGCACGGTGTACGTACCGGGACGCACGTTTTCAAACAGGAAGCCGTTCTCGCCGGAAACGGTTTCGGCAGCCTCAAGGCCGGTGGATTCATCGATCAGAACAAGGGGCAGTTCCTCCATGATCCATTCGCTGTCCGCACGGAGACCGTCCTTGTTTTCATCCATCCAGATTACACCGCCGATGCTGGCAGGCTGAACTGCGCCGATGGCTTTTTCATTTCGGTTGATCAGTACCTGCCACGGACAGGCGAACGTATGCGTGCTGGCAGCGTCCAGCGTGATCTGGTCGCGGTCCAGATCGTGGCTGAAAATGTAGCCATCGGGAAGGGTGATGGTCAGGGTGTATTCGTCAGGCCGCAGACCGGCCAGTTCGAACGCGCCGGAAGCGTCCGCTTCGGCGGTGATCTCATCGCCGGAAAGGGAAACGGCGGTCAGTACTGCGCCGCCCAGCATGGCTTCATCGCCGTCGCGCAGGCCGTTGGCGTTGGTATCGTTGAATACGCCGCCTGCAAAACTGCCCAGAGTGACCGCGCCGGCGAGCGGCATTTCGTATTCCTTGCCCATTTCAATGGTGAAAGGCGCGGTAACGGTAGTTAGACCATCGTGTGCAACGGTGTTGCCGCCCTGCACGGTTTTGGACATTTCGGTGTGCTGGGGCAGAAGGTAGCTGAGGGTGTACTTGCCGGGCATTACGCCGTCAAAGAAGAAAGAACCGTTTTCGGCGGGAGACTGGTACAGGTCGATTTCCCCGTCTTCGCTCAGCAGGCGAACTTCCGCGCCCATCATGCCGGGTTCGTCCTTATCCCACAAACCGTTGTCGTTGGCGTCGTGGAAGAAGGAGCCGCTCAGGGTGGAGGAGGGCAGCATACCGGCGTTCACGCCGTTGATTTCCTCACCCATTGCAACCGTAATCGGATCGGTTACGCCGAATTTGCCCTTGAGAACGGTCACGTGGCTGCCTTCCTTTTCGTTGGGACGCAGGCGGGTGAAGCCGTAATCAGCCTTGCGCTGTACCCGGACGATGTAGCTTCCGGGCATGATGCCTTTAAGGGTGTATTTGCCGTTTTTATCGGTAACAGCTTCGGAAACGACCGTGCCGCTTTCATCCAGCGCCTGTACGATCAGACCGGAGATCTTTTTTTCCTTGCCGTTGAGGCATCCGTTGTAATCGGCGTCTTCAAACACGGTGCCGCTGATGACGGCGCTGCGCGCCACGCCTACCAGGGCATACAGCTCCTGGCCGCTTTCCATCACCAGGGGATAATAGGTGTACTCGCGGCGGCCGGAGCGCTGCTCAAACAGGTTGACCTGATCCACCGTGCCTTGGCCGGCAACGGTGAAAATGGAGCCATCCTCCGGCAGAACGGCACGAAGCTTGTAGGTGCTGGAACGCAGATTTTCTACGCGGAAGGAGCCGTCCTTCTGGGACTTGCTCTTGCCTACGGATTCGCCGTCGGAATATTTGATTACTTCCAGCGTAACGCCCTCATAACCGGGCTCGCCTTCATCGGGTACGCCGTTGTAGTTCAGGTCCAGGAAAGCCAGACCTACCATGGCGCCGCGCTGGATCACACCCACATTTTTGCTGACTGTGCTTACGCCGGATTTGACCGTAAACACGCGCTGCAGGTTTTCACCGGTAAAGATGCTGCGCAGGTCGCCGCCTTCGGGGGAGTAGCGGGCATAGAGCATGCCCTCCGGCAGGTCGGCGGTCACGGTGTACTTGTCGCCGGGCAGACGTTCAAAATTGTACAGGCCGGTTTCATCCGTGGTGATCGCACGCTCAGTGCCGGTGCGTTCACCCTTCATGTACACGGTCACACCGGCAACGCCCATGTCGCCGTCGTCCAGAATGCCGTTGTTGTTCACGTCCTCAAAGGCCATGCCGCTGAAGGAACCCACGGCGCGAACGCCGATGAATGCCCTGTTTTCATCCGCTGCAGAGAGCACAACCGGTGCGCTGACGGCTGAAGCGCCGTCTCCGGCCATGCAGCTCTGCTTGCCGACAACGGTAAAGGCATAGTTTTCCGGCAGGGCGGCGCGCAGCGTATATTCGCCGGGGGCCACGGTCAGGGTCACGCCTGCCTTGCGGTAGGTGGTGCCGGAGGCCACGACGGCCTCGCCGTCCAGTACTTCCACCAGCACATTGGGTACGCCCTCTTCATAAGGGCCCTGCTCGCCGTTGGCGTTTTCGTCCTGATAGACGGTCACAGCCAGCTTCACGCCTTCGCGCAGGCCGATATCCGCCTGAACGGGCGCGTCTGTGAGGGGCACAGGCAGAACGGCGGCGCCGTTTTCATGCTCGCGGGAGGCGCCGATGCTGGCGGCGTACAGCTGCTGGTCATCCACTGCGGACAGCAGGCGGTATTCGCCGGCGTCAAGAGAAGCGAACACATACTGACCGTATTCATCGGTAACGGTCTGCAGGGCCTTGGCGCCCTGACGCTCCAGCGTGACGGGAACACCGGCCATCAGCACTTCGCCGCTGTCGTACAGGGCGTTGGCATTTGCGTCCACATAGGCGCAGCCGGAAATGGAAAGCTCCTGCGCAAAGGCAGGCATCGCCATGCACAACAGCAGGCATATCATCAGGAAAAAGGGTTTCTTCATGCGTGAAGCAGCCTCCAGTCGCGGCGCAAAAGCCGCATAAACTACCAATATACATAGTAAAGCATGGTGGCGGCTTTGTCAACGGAAGGACGGCAATCGTAACAAATGAGAAAAGCCGGAGACGGGCTCCGGCACAGCTTGTCGATCAACCCATTAGGAGGTGCCGGAGGGCCGCAGCCCTCCGACTCTTGTTCCGAAGCTGACGACATGTGCGTCAGCTTCGGAAGCCTTGCGCAGCAAGGCTTTCCTTACACCGTTTGCCGCCCGGCGAGCCGTCAGGCGAGTAGGCAGACGGTGCAATTTTCGGCGGAAAAGATCGCGTCAGCGAGCTTTTTCGACGGCCTGAGCCGGAGACGTGCTCCGGCAGGCGTTCAGCACAATGGCTGCGGGTACAGCGGCAGCGGCGGCGGGCAGGCAGGCTTTGGAGCGCCGCAATAGAGCGTTTCGTAGCGCAGCAGGCAGATCTCCAGCGATGCGGAAAGCTTGACGCGGTAACAGCCGCCGCAGGCGCATTCGGCATGCACAAGCCGCACGCAGGGCAGAATAAGCAGCATGTTCCGGGGATCATCCAGCCCTTCCAGGAAACGATGCGGAAGATCCGCTTGCAGCGCAATGCTTGCTTGATACGCGCAGCTATGCCCGCAGGCATCGCGCAGGCGCACGCTGACGGGAAGCGTGATCTGCAGAGTACAGCCATTTTCAACGGCCCAGGCCGGCGCACCGCAGGGAACGACCGACTGAATGCTGCCTGATGCGCAGGCGTCAAAGCACCATTCCGTACTCAGACAGGGGAAGCTGCGTTTTTCGCAGGCGATGATCTTTTGCATCAGATAGCCTTGCGGCGGAGCGGGACACGGGGGATGATGGGGTTTGGGCGGATGACAGCAATGCATCACAAAACCTCCTTAATCGATGGATAGAGGATTCCCTGTCATCCTATGCAAAAAACGCAGGGACGGTTCGGCGGATGTCTAATGAATGCCAAAGTATCATAAGATAGGCAAAGGGATGCGTAAAAGGGTGACAAACGCTGGCAAATGGTGTATACTGAGCGGCGGACTCCAACCAAAAGAAAGGAAGTTATTTGTTTATGAGCATTCTGGAAGGCGCGTTTTTTGGCCTGATGCAGGGCCTTGCCGAGTTTTTGCCCATCTCCTCCAGCGGCCATCTGAACCTGCTGCACGCGCTGTTCGGCGTGAACATGGAGCATCAGCTGCTGTTCAACATTCTTCTGCACGTTGCCACGCTGGCAGCGGTGGGCATCATGTTCTGGAAGGACTGGGTGGACATGATCCTTCACCCCATCAAAAACCGCACGCTGCTGCTTTTGTTCATTGCCTCCATGCCCGCGCTGGCCGCCAAGATCCTCTTTGATGATGCGCTGGATTATGCCGAGGTGCACAACACGTTTTTGGGCGTGTGCTTCCTGCTGACGGGCGTGATGCTGTGGTTCACGCAGAAGATCAGCCAGCGCACCGCTGCTGCCGGGAATGAAAAGCAGAAGGTTGGCGTAAAGGAAGCGCTGGCCATGGGCTGTTTGCAGGCAGTGGGCATGCTTCCCGGCATCAGCCGCAGCGGCAGCACCATCTTTGGCGGCGTTTGTGCCAAGCTGGATCGTTCCGTGGCGGCCAAGTTCAGCTTTATGATGAGCGCTCCGGCCATTGTGGCCGGCATGCTCTCCGAGGGCATGGACGCGCTGGAAAGCGGCATTTCCTTCGGCAGCGATCTGCCCGCCATTCTGGTGGGCATGCTGATGGCCTTCATCGCCGGTTATCTGTCCATCCGCTTCTTTATGAAGCTGATCTCCCGCGTATCCCTCAACGGTTTTGCCATTTATGTAACGGCGCTGGGCATTCTGGTCATCATCCTGCAGCTGACCGGCGTGATGGTGGATGCGCCCGTGGAACAGGCTGTGCAGGGCCTGGCAGCTTTCTTTGGCTGAGTTTCGTTTCAGTTTAGGATTCTTTTGTACAATCAAACGGCAGCGAAAATGCTGCCGTTTTGAATTTTCAGAAGGAGGAAACAGAAATGGTCAAGATCATTTCTGACAGTACCTGCGACCTGTCTCAAGACCTGATTGAAAAGTATGATGTTGATATCCTGCCGCTTCATGTGATTCTGGGCGATCGGGATTTTGAGGATGGCCGTACCATTACGCCTGACGAGATCTACCGCTGGTCGGATGAAAACAGGCAGACGCCCAAAACCGCTGCCGTTTCCGTGGAGGAAGTGGAGAAAAGCTTTGTGAAATATCTGGAAGACGGCGCAGAAATCGTATGTTTTGCCATTTCCGAAAGCATGTCTTCCACCGCCAACGCCATGCGCCTGGCCGCGCAGCGCCTGGAAGCGGAGAACAGGGTGACGGTCGTTGATTCCGCCAACCTGTCCACCGGCGTGGGCCTGTTGGTGATCGAGGCTGCACGCATGGCCAGAGCTGGCATGAATGCCCGTCAGATTGTGGAGATCGTTGAAAAACTCAAGCCCCGCGTTCGCGCCAGCTTTGTGGTGGATACGCTCACCTTCCTGCACCGCGGCGGCCGCTGCAGCGGCGCGGCTGCGCTGGTGGGCGGCACGCTCAAGCTGCATCCGCGCATTGCGGTGGAGAACGGCAAAATGGCTCCCGGCAAAAAATACCGCGGCCGCATGTCCCGCGCCATCATGGACTATGTGCAGGATATGGAGGCGGATTTGAAGGCAGCCAAGACCGACCGCGTGTTCATCACCCATTCAGGCTGCGCGCAGGCGGATATTGACGCAGTGCGCGCTTATCTGGAAAGCCTGAACCATTTTGAGGAAATCCTCATCACCCGTGCCGGCAGCGTCATTTCCAGCCATTGCGGCCCCGGCACGCTGGGCGTGTTGTTTATCAGTGAAAAGTAAACACTTGTTTATGATGCGTTCATAAATTGTTGAAAATACGTTCCCGTTCTGTTCTGAATTTGGCAAACGGCCGCTGGTATCCTGTGTCTTGTGATGAAAATCACTTCAATATACAAGGGAGGATACCAAGGATGATCAACAAATTCAAAAACAACAGGGGAATGACAGTGAATGTGATATGCGCTGTGCTGATGGCCATTCTGCTTGTTTTGCAGTTTGTGCCTTTCTGGCACTACGGCGAGGCGGGAGAGAGCTGTTCGATCAGCGGTTACATATGGTTCCCGAGTGATCACAAAGAACTGGAAAGCTGGCTGATCAGTCAGGCAGAGGACCATGATCTGAACAGTTTTGTGGGTATGCCGATTTTGGTTCTTGTATTGAGCGTAGTTGGTTCGATCTTCTGTCTGCTGAAGGCTGATCAGAACTGGGTGGGATTGTTCCCGCTGGCTTGCGGCGCGGCTGGAGCGGTAGCGTACCTTACGATCCCGGCGCTTCGATTGGGCGTTGGCTGGACTTGGCATTTGCTGCTGTGTATTGTGCTGGCGGTGCTTGGTGGATACGGACTTATGCAGCAAGTGAAGGAAATGAAAAGTGTATAAATAACGAAGTCCCTCTGCGTAATGATGTGCAGAGGGACTTTTGTATCAGCTATGAATCACATCCGCCCCAAATGGCATCAGCGCGAGCTTGGCCAGCTTGAAGCACTGCAAGCCCCACGGAATGCCCACCACGGTGCAGCACAGCACAAGGCCGTTGGTAGCCGCCGTCAGCGCAATGGGCAGGCCGCTGACCATCAGCCAGATCAGGTTGAGCAGAAAGGAAACTGCGCCGCCGCCGTACAACACCTCCCGCCCGAACGGACTGAAGGAAAGCGATGCAAACTTGAAGCACTGCTGGCCGATGGGGATGCCGACCACCGTGAGCGTCCAAAGAACACCGGCGATGGTCCACGCCATTCCCTGCCACAGCCCGGCGAAAAGAAACCAGATCAGATTTCCCAGACAAGACATATTCCTCACCTCGCTGCCAGTATAACAAACCTGCGGACCAATGGGAAGCGGATTTGCATATTGCAATCCAATTCTCATTTTCTTCTCAGAAATATGTAAAGCGCACTTGACATATGCGCTTTGTGATGATAAGATGATCATGTAAAGCGTGCTTTCCATCTGCGGAGACGTCCGCGGAGAAAAGGAGTTATCATGAAAAACCGTTTGGAGGAACTGCGCACACAGCGCGGGATCCGTCAGGAAGAGCTGGCAGCGGTGCTCAAGGTGTCGCGGCAGACCATCAGCTCGCTGGAAAACGGACGGTACAATCCGTCCATTCAGCTGGCTTTCAAGCTGGCAAGGTATTTTGGACTGACGGTAGAGGATATCTTTATTTATGAGGAGGAAGAAGCATGATCTGCAAAGGCAAATGGAACAAACATCTTTGTACCCTGGTAATGATTCTTGGCGCGGCGAGTTTTCTGTTCGGCCTGCTGACGTTCCTGATCGTCAAGCCGGAAACCAGCTCCATGAATACGCTGATGGGCATGTTTACGGGCTTCGGTGCGGGCATCATGGGCGTAGCCATCTGGCAGACCATCCGCGCGAAGGTGGTTTCCAAAGAAAAGCTGGAACAGGAAGAAATTGAAAAGTGGGATGAACGCAACATTGCCATCATCCGCGCTTCCGCAACCGCTGCCTATTACGCAGCCATTCTGCTCATTGCAATCCTGATCTTTGTATTCATGGGTCTTGGCTACCGTGTTCCTTCTTATATTTGCCTTGGCGGCATGTACGTGCTGGTGGGCGTGTTCTTTGTGGCGCGCAAGGTGCTGGAAAAGAAGATGTAAGCGAAAGGGACTGCTGCACACGCTTTTGCAGCAGTCCCTTCGTTTGTGTTTACAGATTGGCAGCGATCGCATCAAGGAATTCATCGCTGTTGAGTTTGGTGGCTTCGCCCTCGTAGAGCACGGCAAGGTCGCCGGTCATTTTGCCGCTTTCAATGGTGGCGATGGTGGCCTTTTCCAGCCGGTCGGCAAAGGCGCACAGATCGGGCAGGTTGTCCAGCTCGCCCCTCTTGCGCAGTGCGCCCGTCCATGCAAAGATGGTGGCGACGGGGTTGGTGCTGGTTTCTTCACCCTTCAGGTAGCGGTAATAGTGGCGGGTCACCGTGCCATGCGCGGCCTCGTATTCATACTGGCCGTTGGGGGAGACGAGCACGCTGGTCATCATGGCAAGGCTGCCGAAGGCAGTGGCGACCATATCGCTCATCACATCGCCGTCGTAATTCTTGAGCGCCCAGATGAATCCGCCCTTGCTTCGGATGACGCGGGCGACCGCATCATCAATCAGGGTATAGAAGTATTCAATACCGGCGGCTTCAAAAGCGGACTTGTACCGTGTTTCATACAGCTCGGCAAAAATATCCTTGAAGCGGTGATCGTACGTTTTGGAGATGGTGTCCTTGGTGGAGAACCACAGATCCTGCTTTACGCTCAGGGCGTACTGGAAGCAGCTGTGGGCAAAAGAAGCAATGCTTGCGTCGGTGTTGTGCATGCCCTGCATTACGCCTTCGCCCTTGAAGGTCATAATGGTCTGGCGGGTTTCCACGCCGTTTTCATCAGTAAAGCAGATTTCGGCCTTGCCTGCGCCGGGCACGCGGAACTCGGTGTTCTTGTACACGTCGCCGTAGGCGTGGCGGGCAATCGTAATGGGCTTCTGCCAGGTGCGCACGCTGGGGCTGATGCCCTTGACCAGAATGGGGGAGCGGAACACCGTGCCATCCAGAATGGTGCGGATGGTGCCGTTGGGGCTCTTCCACATCTGCTTGAGGCTGTATTCCTCCACACGCTGGGCATTGGGGGTGATGGTGGCGCACTTGACGGCCACGCCGTATTTCAAAGTGGCGTTGGCGCTGTCCACGGTCACCTGATCATCGGTTTCATCGCGGTATTTGAGCCCAAGATCGTAGTATTCGGTTTTGAGATCCACGTAGGGCAGGATCAGCTTGTCCTTGATCTTCTGCCAAAGAATGCGGGTCATCTCGTCGCCGTCCATCTCGACCAGCGGGGTGATCATGCGGATTTTTTCCATTTATCGCTACCGTCCTTTATGGTTTTTTGAAAGGATACGCCCATTGTAGCGATTTTGGATACAGAATACAAGAGGATGTACAGGGAAAGAACAGGAACGGAAAACCAACATTTTTTCAGCAGCTTCTGCTTTGGCGGATTTTCATCTTTTGCCAGCTGGCGTAGCCGTACAGGTCGTTGACAAGAAATGCAGCAAAACAAACCACGACTGCCATGTAGCGAATATCGTGCATGCTGGCCAATATCCACAGAACGATCAGCACCAGATCGTTTGCTGCATAGGCAAGCGCGAAGTACGGGCTCCTGCGAAATGTAAGGTACACAGCAGCAAAGCTGGTGGTAACGGAAAGCGTGCTGGGCACCATGTTCGCTGTGTGAAAATGGTATAAAATAAAGTAGAACAGGATCGTAACCACAATGGTCATGATTCCCATCCACAGCAGTTCAGCTTTGCTGAGGGTATTGACTTTTACTTCGGCTTTGTTGTTTTCAAAAGGATTCCTCAGCCAAGATACCAGCGCAAAAACAGCCATCGGCATCGTCATGCCGAGGTAGGTGATCATTTCGCCGTAATAGGCAAACGTATATGAAATAAAGCCATAAAGCAGGCTGAAAATCACCATCAGCAACTGGCCGACAGGGTTTCCCTTGGCGTTGAAAACAAGCGATGTGACCCCAATCAGCGACGCAGCAAGGGTCAGATAATTGCTTCTGTCAAAGAGGCAGAAGGAGCATATGATGAGCGCGGCGGACGAGCACCACAAGGCCATTTCCGTTTTTGAAAAATACTGTGTGATTCGTTTGACTGCAGCCATGTCTTCCTCCAAAAAACAAGCATCCGCATACACATCTTCTAAGACCTAACGATGTGTAAACGAATGCAGTCGCATTTCACTACCCGGTGGCAGTTGGTATTTGTTTTTCGGCATGATTATAGCACAGCAGCGCAGACTCCACAACAGTTGTTTTGCTGTTCTAACAATGTTTTTGCAAAACTGGCCGTTGACATCCCACTCAAAACATGCTATCATTTTCTCAAATCGAATACCATCCCAATGACGATGATGAAGACGGCCGGAACGGACGCTTTCAGAGAGCCGGTGGTTGGTGCAAGCCGGCAGCAGAAGTTTCAAATGGCCCATCCCTTCTGAGTTGAAGGCCTGAACCATTTCCCATTTAGTAAGGTCTTACGTGAGGCTGCGTGAATGCACAGGGTTTGTTAGAACCCGTTGAGCGGCAACCTTTGGTTGCAATTTGAGTGGTACCGCGGATGTTATGTACACCCGTCTCAAAGATCGAGGAATCTTTGGGATGGGTTTTTCGTTATTCAAAGGAGGTTTGCAACCTAATGAATCAGGCAGGACAGCAAATCCAGGAAATCGCCCTTCGTATCCGGGAAATGCGCAACATCATGGGGTATTCCACCCAGGAAATGTCCATCCGTACGCAGGTGGATGAGAAAACCTATGTGGAATATGAATCCGGCGCGATCGATCTGCCCTTTTCCTTTATCCACAAATGCGCGCTGGCGTTCGGTATTGAACTGACCGATCTGCTGGAAGGCTACAGCGCTCATCTTTCCAACTATACCGTTACCCGCAAGGACCGCGGCATCACCACCGCCAGGGAGCGCGGTATCCGCATTCAGAACCTTGCACCCATGTTCCGCCAGAAAATCGCCGAACCCTACTGGGTGCGCTACGACTATCTGCCCGAACAGCAGGACAAGCCCATCCATCTGGCCACCCATGCCGGCCAGGAGTTCGACCTGATCTTTAAGGGCTCTCTGAAGGTGCAGATCGGCGAGCATGTGGAAATTCTGCACGAAGGCGACAGCATCTATTACGACTCCGCCACGCCTCACGGCATGATTGCTGTGGACGGCGAGGAGTGCGTGTTCCTGGCTATGGTTCTGCACGGCAAGTCTTCCGTCGCGCCTGAAATTCAGGAAAAGCATGCGCCTGTGATGGAACAGGATCCCGGCCTGTGCTGCATGAAGTTTGTAAAGGCCGAGGAGGATGAGAACGGCACCCTCAAGACCATTGACTTTGAAAACGAAAACGAGTTCAACTTCGGCTTTGATATCGTGGACGCCGTGGCCCGCAAGGAGCCCGAAAAGCTGGCCATGCTGCATCTCTCCCGCACCAAGGAGGAGCGCCGCTTCACTTTCAAGGACATCAAGGATCTGTCCAACCAGGCAGCCAACTATTTCACTTCTCTTGGCATCCGGAAGGGCGACCGCGTCATGCTGGTGCTCAAGCGTCACTGGCAGTTCTGGCCTGCTATGGTGGCTCTGTGCAAGATCGGCGCCATTGCCATCCCCGCTACCAACCAGCTGCTGGCGCATGACTTTGAGTACCGCTTCCAGGCCGCCGGTGTGAGCGCCATCCTCTGCACTGCGGACGGCGATGTAGCCGCTCATGTGGATTCCGCCGCCAAGACCTGCCCCACCCTGAAGACCAGAGTGGTCGTCGGCGGTCAGCGCGAAGGCTGGCATGATTTCAACAGCGAGTTCGGCCTGTTCAGCCGCCGCTATCAGCGCACGGCGGAAACGCCCTGCGGCGATGATCCCATGCTCATGTTCTTCACCTCCGGCACCACCGGCTATCCCAAGATCGCTACCCACAGCTTCAAGTATCCGCTGGGCCATTACATCACCGCCAAGTACTGGCACTGCGTGCATCGTGACGGCGTCCACTTCACCATTTCCGATACCGGCTGGGGCAAGGCGCTCTGGGGCAAGTTCTACGGTCAGTGGCTGTGCGAAGGCGGCGTGTTCACCTACGACTTTGACCGCTTCGACGCTGCGGACATTCTGCCGCTGTTCGGCAAGTACAAAATCACCACCTTCTGCGCGCCGCCCACCATGTACCGCATGATGATCAAGGAGGATCTGACAAAGTACGATTTCTCCTCCGTGGTACGCGCCACCACCGCCGGCGAAGCGCTCAACCCCGAAGTATACTACCAGTTCGAAAAGCTCACCGGCCTGCAGCTCATTGAAGGCTTCGGCCAGACCGAAACCACGCTGTCTATCGCTAATCTGGTGGGCAATGCGCACAAAGTCGGTTCCATGGGTAAGGCCAGCCCGCTGTATGATATTGAATTGCTGGATCCCGACGGCAATCCCGTCGCACCCGGTCAGTCTGGCGAAATCTGCATCCGTACCAGCAAGAAGGTGCCCTGCGGCCTGTTCCTCGGCTACTATCTGGATCAGGAAAAGACTGACGCTGTGCTGCATGACGGCTGGTACCACACCGGCGACGTGGCATGGAAGGACGAACAGGGCTACTTCTGGTACGTCAGCCGCGTAGACGACGTGATCAAGTCCTCCGGCTACCGCATCGGACCGTTCGAAATCGAATCCGTGATTATGGAACTGCCCTATGTGCTTGAGTGCGGCGTAACCGGCGCGCCTGACGATGTGCGCGGTCAGGTGGTCAAGGCCTGCATCGTGCTCACCAGCGGCACGCAGGCTTCCGAAGCGCTCAAGAAGGAAATCCAGAACTACGTCAAGCAGCACACCGCTCCCTACAAGTATCCCCGCATTGTGGAATTCCGCGATGAGCTGCCCAAGACGATTTCCGGCAAAATCCAGCGCAACAAACTCTAACAAGGGCTTCGCCCTTGACCCGTGTACTGACCGCGTAAAACGCGGTCAGGGGCGGGTCTTTTTTGTTGAGGGCTACAGCGAAGATGCCTGAGGGGGGAGCAGTTTGCATGTCCATGCAGAAACGCAAGTATGAGAAGCTGGACGCTTCTCCGGCTTCCCTTTGAGGGGAAGCTGTCACCGAAGGTAACGGAAGAGGTGCCTCCCCCTTGACCGTTCAAGCATCTTCCCCGTATAATCAACACAGTTGATTCATTCCAAAGGAGGGCATCCCATGTTCTGGTGGATTGCTGCTACGATCATCGCATTCTTCGTAAAAGGTCTGTGCGGTTTTGCCAACACGCTCGTATTTACAACCATGCTCAGCTTCGGGCAGAACAATCTGGCCATTTCGCCGGTGGAACTGCTGCTGGGCTATCCGAGCAATGCGATTCTTACGTGGAAGGAACGCCGTTCTATTGACTGGAAAATGTGCCTGCCGCTGTGTGCGCTGGTGCTGGCGGGCTGTCTGCCGGGGGCGTTCCTGCTCAAAAGTGTGGATGCGCGCGCCATCAAAATTTTCTTTGGCGTTGTGATTGTGCTGATTGCGCTGGAAATGCTGTTCAGGAATGGGGCAAAGAGCAGGCAGTCCCGCTGGGTGATGCTGCTGATCGGCATTCTGAGCGGCATGCTGTGCGGCCTGTTTGGCGTGGGCGCACTGCTGGGCGCATATCTGAGCCGTGTAACGGATGATACCCATGCCTTCAAGGGCAACCTGTGCATGGTGTTCTTTGTGGAAAACACCTTCCGTGTGATCCTGTACATCGCGTCCGGCATCATTACATTTGCGGCTTTTAAACAGGCGCTGCTGCTTGCGCCTGTGATGCTGGCAAGCCTGTGGCTGGGCATGAAGGCCGGGCACATCATCAATGAAAAGACAGCCAAAAAGATTGTGCTGGTCATGCTGCTGGTATCCGGCATTGCGCTGATTATCAACAGTCTGTAAATCAAGGAGAGAAAGTATGATCGTTCTGATCGCAGGCGCATCCCATACGGGCAAAACGGTGCTGGCGCAGCGTTTGCTTGAAAAGTATCAAATGCCTTATTTGTCCATCGACCATCTCAAAATGGGCCTGATCCGCAGCGGGCAGACGAAGCTTACACCCATGGATGATGATTTGCTGACGGATTACCTGTGGCCGATTGTGCGTGAAATGATCAAAACAGCCATTGAAAACCGTCAGCATCTGATTGTGGAAGGCTGCTACATTCCGCATGACTGGCAGAAGGATTTTGAACCGGAATATCTGCGGCATATCCGCGCATGGCGGCTGGTGATGAGCCGTTCTTATATCGAAAGCCATTTCGATGATATCTGCAAGCATGCCAGTGATGTTGAAAAACGTTTGGATGATGATTGCACGATGGAATGGCTAATCGAAGAAAACGAAAAAGAGCTTCAGCAATGCCGCCTGCACGGCTGTGATTATGTGCTGATTGATGGCGAATACAGCGTTGATGTTGATTTGGAGGAAATGTAAATGCAAATCACCCGTGAAGCGCGCCTGAACCGTACGGCGCTGCTGCTTTCGGATGAACAGCTGGAAAAACTGAAAAATGCCCATGTGATGCTTTTGGGCCTTGGCGGCGTAGGCAGCTATGCGGCGGAGGCGCTCGCGCGCGCCGGCGTGGGGGAGATGACCATCGTGGATAACGATGACGTGGCTGTATCCAACCTGAATCGTCAGCTGCCTGCACTGTCCAGCACGATTGGTCAAAACAAGGTGGATGTGGTGGCGGAACGACTGCGAGATCTTGCGCCGGATCTGGTTTTGCATGCGGTAAACGCCTTTTATCTGCCCGAAACCCCTGTGCCGGTGCCGGAAAATTGCAGCATGGTGGTGGATGCCATCGATACGACTTCCGCCAAACTGCACCTGGCGGAGGTGTGTATGGCGCGCGGGATTCCGCTCGTCAGCTGCATGGGCATGGGCAACCGGCTGGATCCCACCAAAATTGTCATTGGGGATATCTATGAAACCAGCGGCTGCCCTCTTTGCCGGGTGATGCGCAGCCAGCTGCGCAAGCGCGGGATCCCTTCGCTGCGCTGTGTGTATTCCACCGAACCGGCCATTGAACCGCGCGTGAAGGAAGGCGCGGAAACCAAGGGCACGGGCCGCCCTGCGCCGGGTTCGGTCAGTTTTGTGCCGTCGGTAGCGGGTCTGTATCTGGCGTATGAAGCCATTCGTCAGATCGCTGGAATATAATATGTTATTTTCGAAATTATGATGGCGTTTTAGGTCGTGTTGTGCTACAATAAAAGATGGAAGGCGTATAAACGCCGAAATGCTTGGAGGGTTCACATTGAATAAGGACATTATCATCATTGGCGGCGGCGTTGTCGGCTGCGCAGTGGCCAGACTGCTGTCCCGCTATGACGCCAGCATTGCACTGCTGGAAGGCGGCAGCGACGTGGCTGATGGCGCCAGCAAGGCCAACAGCGGCATCGTACATGCAGGCTTCGATGCCAAGCCCGGTTCTCTCAAGGCGAAACTGAATGTAGAAGGCGCACGTATGTATCCCGAACTGTGCGCAGAAGTAGATGCTCCCTATGGCCGCCCCGGCGCCATGGTGCTTGCTTTTAACGAAGAAGAGCGCCCCACCATTGAAAAGCTGTATCAGCAGGGTATCGAAAACGGCGTGCCCGAGATCCGCATCATCGAGCATGATGAAATTCTGGAACTCGAGCCCAGCGTTAACCCCGATGTTGTGTGCGCTCTGCTTGTTCCCACCAGCGGCCTCACCAGCCCCTACGAGCTGACCTGTGCGCTGGCCGATCACGCTGCGGTTAACGGCGTGGAATTCATGATCGAGACCTTTGTCAACAAGATCGAGCGCGTGGAAGGCGGCTACAAGCTGGATACCACCAAGGGCGAAATGACCGCCAGGATCGTGATCAACTGCGCCGGTGTGAACAGCGCCAAGCTGCACAACATGCTCAGCGACAAGGAGCTCACCATCATCCCCCGCAAGGGCGAGTATTATCTGCTGGATCATACCAAGCCCCTGCAGTTCACCATGACCATGTTCCAGTGCCCCACCAAGATGGGCAAGGGCATTCTGGTCAGCCCCACCGTGCACGGCAACCTGCTGCTGGGCCCCACCGCCACTGACGTGGAGGACGGCACTGCAGTGGAAACCACTGCCGAAGGCCTCAAGTGGGCTGCCGACGCTGCCCGCCTGACCTGGCCCAAGGAGAACCTGCGCACCGTGATCACCACCTTTGCCGGTATCCGCGCGCATGAATCCAACGGCGACTTCGTGATCGGCGCTGTCGATGGCAACCCCGGTGCGTACGAAACCGTTGGCGTGGAAAGCCCCGGCCTGTCCGCCGCTCCCGCCATTGCCGAATATCTGGTTGATATGATCGAAAAGGCCGAAGGCCTGACCAGGAAGGCCGAGTGGAAGCCCGCTCCCAAGCGCGAAAAGCCCTTCTACGCCATGACGCTGGAAGAGCGTGCCGAGCTGGTCAAGCGCGATCCTCTGAACGGCGCGCTGGTCTGCCGCTGCGAGCAGGTGACTGAAGCCGAAATCCGTGCGGCTATCCGCCGTCCCGTTGGCGCCCGCACCATCGACGCTGTTAAGCGCCGCACCCGCGCCGGCATGGGCCGCTGCCAGGGCGGTTTCTGCAGCCCCCGTGTGCTGGAGATCCTGGCCGAAGAACTGAACCTTGATCCCACCGAGATCACCAAGTGCGGCGGCAAGAGCAACCTGCTGGTTGGCACCATTGCCGAGGCAGCCGGAAAGGAGAATGCCTGATGAATCTGAGCCCTGAACTCCGCAGTCAGGTTATGTATGTTGATGTTCTGATCGTTGGCGCAGGCCCTGCCGGTATGGCAGCCGCCATCGCCGCCAGGGAAGCCGGCGTGGACAACCTGCTGGTGCTCGAGCGTGAGCAGAACATGGGCGGTATCCTGCGTCAGTGCATCCACAACGGTTTCGGTCTGCACCGCTTCAAGGAAGAGCTGACCGGCCCCGAATACGCCCAGCGCGATATTGACAAGGTCAAGGAACTGGGCATCGAAGTGCGCACCGGCACCACCGTTCTTTCCATTGATGAAGACCGCTTCGTCACCGCCATCAGCCGCGACAAGGGCGTGCAGATGTTCGAAGCCGGCGCTATCATTCTGGCCATGGGCTGCCGTGAGCGTCCCCGCGGCGCGCTGGCTACCCCCGGCACCCGCTGCGCCGGCGTATACTCCGCCGGTACCGCTCAGAAGTTCGTCAACCTTGAGGGCTATATGCCCGGCAAGCGCTGCGTCATTCTGGGTTCCGGCGATATCGGCCTCATCATGGCCCGCCGCATGACCCTGCAGGGCGCCAAGGTGCTGGCCTGTGTGGAACTCATGCCCTACTCCAGCGGCCTGAACCGTAACATCGTTCAGTGCCTGCAGGACTATGATATTCCGCTGTATCTCAGCCACACTGTTATCGATATCGAAGGCAAGGAACGCCTCTCCGGCGTGACCGTGGCTCAGGTGGACGCCAACCGTCAGCCCATCCCCGGCACCGAAAAGCACTTCGACTGCGATACCCTGCTGCTCTCCGTTGGTCTGATCCCTGAGAACGAGCTGACCGAGATGGCTCATGTGGAAATGAGCGCGCTCACCGCCGGCGCTATCGTGGACGACAGCCTGCAGACCAGCAAGGAAGGCATCTTTGCCTGCGGCAACGTGCTGCACGTGCATGACCTGGTTGACTTCGTAAGCGCTGAGAGCTTCAAGGCCGGCAAGGCCGCTGCCGAATATGTGCAGGGCAAGAAGCGCGTTGGCAAGTACGTGAACCTGAAGGACGGCAACGGCGTGCGCGGCGTTGTGCCCCAGAAGCTGCTGGTGCCCGAAGGCGAAGCCGAGACCGTGCAGATCATGTTCCGTCCCGCCGGCGTGTACAAGAACGCCACCGTGCGCGTGATGGACGGCGACCGCGAAGTTGCCAGGCTCAAGAAGCTCATCTTCACCCCCGGCGAAATGGCCGAGCTCAACCTCAAGCCCGAAGTTATCAAGGGCCTGAGCGGCGGCGACGTGACCATTCAGATTGAACAGTAAGGAGGCCTGCGGTTATGGAACAGCAAATCACTTGTATCAACTGCCCCGTGGGCTGCCGCATGACCGTCACCGTGGAAGACGGCAAGGTGACCAACGTGACCGGCAACACCTGCAAGCGCGGCGTGGCCTATGCCGAGCAGGAGTGCGTAGCGCCTCAGCGCATGGTGACCGCCGTGATCACTGTGGCGGATCGCAAGACCCCTGTCAGCGTCAAGACCCGCACCCCCATCCCCAAGGTCAAGATCTTTGAATGCATGAAGCAGCTGGCCAACACCGAGGTCAAGGCTCCTGTGCACATGGGCGACGTGGTGTGCGCCAACGTATGCGGCACCGGCGTAGACGTGATCGCCACCAAGACGGTGGAATAATCCGTTTGAACATAAAAAAACGGCCAGACTTCTGTTTTGCAGAAGTCTGGCTTTTTCGATTGGCAAAGCCGAGGCTGGTTTGTAAGCCGGCCTCGGCTTTGCTGAACCTTGCAATATACGGCCGGCGCATGCCGGTGCATATGGAATGTGAAGCTGCTTTGAGGAATTGGTGACAGATTCCTGAAACAGAATCCGGTGAAAGACTTGAATTTGTTGCGGTTTTGAATTATGATAGATAAGTGTGGTGTTTTATGCACTTCACAAAAGATAAGCGGTTGATTCGCGAATAAGGGCGTACCGCAGACGTACAGGTGTAGTGAATGAGTAAGAATCTTGCAATCGTTGGAGCCAGCTATCTGCAGCTTCCTTTGATTGAGAAAGCAAAGGAAATGGGATATACCACGCATGTGTTCGCGTGGGCTGCCAATGATGTTGGTGAAACGGCTGCCGACCATTTTTATCCGGTCAGCATCGTGGAAAAGGAGCAGATTACCGCAATCTGCCGGGAGATCGGAATCGATGGCATTTGCAGCATTGCTTCGGATCTGGCGGCGGTTACGGTCAATTATGTTGCCGCTCAGCTGAATTTGCCCGGCAACAGTCTGCAGTGCACGCTCAAAAGCACCAACAAGCATCATATGCGCCGTGCGTTTGAACAGGGCGGCGACCCCAGTCCCAAAAGCATTCTGGTGGACGAAAACACGGACCTGACCAAGCTGGAACTTGCCTGCCCTGTGATCGTAAAGCCCACCGACCGCAGCGGCAGCCGCGGTATTTATAAGCTGGAAACGCTGGAGGGATTGCAGGAAGCCATTCAGGCGTCCATCCGTGAGGGCTTTGAAAAGAAGGCGCTGGTTGAGGAGTTTGTGGAAGGCGACGAGTACAGTGTGGAAGGCATCAGCTTTGGCGGCCGTCATCACATTCTGACCATCACCCAGAAATTTACCACCGGCGCGCCGCATTTTATCGAAACCGGCCACCGCGAACCTGCGCCTGTGAGCGCGGAAACGTTCGAACGTGTGAAACAGGTGGTGGTGCATGCGCTGGATACGCTGGAAATCCGCAACAGCGCTTCCCATTCTGAAATCAAAATTTCTCCGGATGGCAGCATCCATCTCATCGAAATCGGCGGGCGCATGGGCGGAGACTGCATCGGCAGCGACCTGGTGCGCTACTCCACGGGCGTTGATTATGTGCGGGCCGTGATTCAGGTGGCCTGTGGTATTGAGCCCGACCTGACCCCGGTCTGTGATCCCATGCCGGTGGAAGTGCGCTTCCTGTTTACGCAGGAGGATGTGGATGAAATGAACCGCCTGAAGGAGACGGATCGCTTCCTGAAGCTTGTTGCTTACTTTCCGGAATGCCTTGGCATGGCAACGGACAGTTCCAACCGTGCGGGATGCTATATTCTGAAAGATTGAAGCAAATGAAAGAGCCTTCGCAGAAAAGCGAAGGCTCTCAGCTTGTCGATAAACCCATTAGGAGGCGTCGGAGGGCCGCAGACCCGCAACCTCAATCGTCGCAGACGTTACTGCCGTAACGTCTGCTCGTTTCGGTTGACTCCTCCGGTTTGCTAACGGCTACGCCGTTGTGCCCACT
>JAFYQB010000119.1 GCA_017547285.1 Clostridia bacterium | reverse complement strand
GTTGCTGCGACTTTGGTGGGCAGTTAACTGCCCACCAAAGTCGGCGAGGGAGTAAAAGCAGCGAACGTCGTAGAAACGCTTTTGGTCTTCACGGTGACTGCGTTCAACCTTGCCGTTGTGCCGAGGCGTGTAGGGACGAATGAGCTTGTGTTGAATACCCAATGCAGCAGCTGTGGTTTCAAAAAGGGTGGGAATATCGCGTTTTGAATTGGAAAAACGGTTTGTGAATTCAAATCCGTTATCTGTTTGAACACATTCGACTTTCACGCCCTTCTTTCGGAAAGCGTCTGTGACCTTGACGAGAAAATCTGCGGAAGAGTAAGTGCTTTGTTCAGGATAGGCTCCAAGAATACGGTAGCGAGAATACTCATCAATTGCGGTGTACTGATACAGCTTCAGCTCGGGATCTGCGATACAACTCCTGGGAACAACTTTGACATCGATCTGGATGCGCTGGCCCGGATACTGCATTTGTTCATAAGGCTTGGGTATGTATTTCTTTTTTGGCTTTTCCTTCGCTGCCATTCCCTCCCGTCTCATAACCCGCCACAGGCTTTCGATGCAACGGCTGTATCCACGCTTGCGCAGACGTGACCACAGTTCTACAATTCCAAGCTTTGGATTTCGATGATGCATATCACGAATCAGTTTCAGTTCCGCCTCTGTGTGCTGGTTAGGATGTCTGTGCGGTCTACGTGACTGGCATGCCAGCGATTCGATGCTTCCGTCAAATCTCTCTTTCCAGAAGTAGATGTATGATCTCGTCTTGTTATACTTCCTGCTTGCTCGTGATACACCGTATCTCTCTGCGTATTTCATCAGGGAGTAGCGATACTTCATGTCTTGTGTTATACTATCCATGAGACTTGAAGCTCCTTTCGTTATGTTGTGTCGCAATTCAACTATAACAGATTGGCTTTCAAGTCTCTTCTCTTTTTTTCTTACTGTCCAAGATGTATTGTAGCTCTACACTTGCAATGCAGAAAAAAATGATTTCCGCTATTGCCACCGAATCGATCTTGTGGTATAATTCATTCGTTCCGCCGGTGTGATGGAATGGCAGACGTGACGGACTCAAAATCCGTTGGTGGCGACACCGTGTGGGTTCAAGTCCCACCGCCGGCACCATACAAAAAGCTCTTTGCGAAAGCAAAGAGCTTTTTTGCAAATATCCTGTTTGAAAACGAGGATGCAAAAATGAAATGTACATACCAGGAGATAACCATTCGCGAAGCTTCTCCGGCGGACGCACAGCAGCTTTGCGAATGGTGGAATGACGGCAGTGTAATGGCCCACGCAGGTTTTCCCCGCGGTTTGGGCATTACAGTTAAAAAAACCATTGCGCAGATCAGCGATCACAGCACAAAGCACTACCGTCACGTGATCGAATATCAGGGACGGCTGATCGGCGAAATGAATTATCGCGAAACCGATCCGCATATTTGCGAAATCGGAATCAAAATCTGCGATGCCTCCATGCAGAACAGAGGACTTGGCAAAATCATTCTGAGCCTGTTTATTGATGCGCTGTTCCGCGAATACGGCTATCAGAAAATCATTCTGGATACCAATCTGACCAACACCCGTGCACAGCATGTGTATGAGCAGCTGGGTTTCCGGAAGCTGCGTGTAAACCTCGGTTCATGGAAGGATCAGCTGGGCAATCTGCAATCTTCTGTGGATTACGAGCTGACCGAGGATTCTTTCATTTCCTTTCTTGCAGCCAGCGGCATCCAATGATATAATACAGGCATGTTCGTTTTCTCCACAAGCAATCCGTAGAAGGAGAATGGCAAAATGCAGAAAATTCATCATGGCAAATATTCGTTTCTGCCTCCCGCCTCCATCCGCCCGGAAGGATGGCTGAAGCGTCAGCTGCAGCTTCAGGCCGATGGTCTGGCCGGTCATCTGGATACGGTCTGGCCGGACGTGAGCGACAGCAAATGGATCGGCGGCAAACATGAAGGCTGGGAGCGTGTGCCCTACTGGCTGGATGGATTTATTCCGCTGGCATGGCTGCTGGATAATGAAGACATGAAAGCCCGAGCCCGCCGCTATGTGGAGCATATTCTTTCGCATCAGCAGGAGGATGGCTGGATCTGTCCCTGTGAAGGAAGCGAACGCCGTCAATACGATGTGTGGGTCGTGTTTCTGATCTGCAAGGTGCTGGCCATGTATGCTGATTTGACCGGCGACAAGCGCGCCGAAGAAGCCGTTGAAAAAGCGTTCAGACAGCTTAACAGTCATTTGAACGGCTGCACGCTGTTCGGCTGGGGCCAGTCGCGCTGGTTTGAGTGCTATGTACCCATTCTGTGGCTGTATGAAAAAAAGCCGCAGGAATGGCTGCTCCAGCTGGCGCGCAAGCTGCGCACGCAGGGCATGGACTGGCGCTATGTATTTGAGGACTGGCACTTTGAAAAGCCCGATCCCAAGGGCTGCTGGACGTTTATCACCCACGTAGTGAATATTGCCATGGCGCTGAAAGCGGAGGCAATGATCGGCCAGCTTGAAAACGCTCCGGTCCATCAGAATGCAAAGCATGCGCTGGAGCTGCTCTGGCGCGATCACGGCATGGCTGCGTGTCATTTTACGGGCGATGAATGTCTTTCCGGCACCAGTCCCATCCATGGCAGCGAGCTGTGCAGCGTAGCGGAAGCCATGTATTCTTATGAGCATCTGATCCGCTTTACCGGCGAAACCTTCTGGAGCGATGTGCTGGAACGCCTTGCTTATAATGCGCTCCCCGCTACCATCTCGCCCGATATGTGGACGCATCAGTACGACCAGATGACCAACCAGATCTCCTGCGTCCCCTTTGAAAAGGATCAGTATCCGTTCCTGACCAACTACGAGGAATCCCATCTGTTCGGTCTGGAACCCAATTATGGCTGCTGTACTGCCAACATGGGACAGGCTTGGCCGAAATTTGCCCTTTCTGCCGTTATGAAGTCTTCCGACGGACTGGCCATCACCGCCATTGCGCCCGTCCGCGCAAAGGTGGATGTAAACGGCGTGCCGGTCGCGGTGCGCATTGAAACCGACTATCCGTTCAAAAACAGCTACCGCGTGCATATCACCGCCGAAAAGCCCGTATCGTTTGCACTGAAACTGCGCATTCCCGGTTTTGCTTTTAACGGCACGATCGACGGACAACCCGCAGGTGACGGAGTGATCACCCGATGCTGGAACGGCGAGGAGACAGTTAGCGTTTCTTTCCGTACCGAAACCAAACTGCGCGAACGACCTGAAGGCATGTTCTGTCTGGAGGACGGACCGCTGCTGTTCTCTGTGGCGCCTTCCACCGAATGGACCAGGGTGGAATATGTAAAAAATGGCGTAGAACGCAAATATCCTTACTGCGATTATCACATCCGCCCCACCAGCGATTGGAATTATGCCTTTGCGGGCGAGGTATTCACCCGTGAAGAAAATGAAGTCGGTGCAATCCCCTTCTCGCCGGATGCTCCCGCTGTAACGCTGGCTGCCCAAATGGTGCATATCCCGTGGGCGGAAGAAAACGGCGCCTGCACACCTGTTCCTCAAAGCCTGGAGCCGCTTGGCGATCCTGTTTCGCTCCGCCTGATCCCCTACGGCTGCACAACGCTGCGTATGACTGAAATGCCACTGATCAAATGAAAGGATGATATCCCCATGAATCGCAAGGTTATTCTGATTTCCATTGACGGCATGCGTCCCGATGGTTTCCTGAAGTGCGGCAACCCCTTTGCGCAGGAAATCCTCAAGCTGGGTTCCTATGCGCTGGATGCGCAGACGGTATTCCCCTCCGTCACCCTGCCCTGTCACATGTCCCTGTTTCACAGCGTAACGCCCGAACGCCATGGCATTACTACCAACAGCTATATGCCCATGGTACGCCCTGTCAGCGGATTGTTTGAGCAGATCAAGAACGCTGAAGGCATCAGCGCCATGTACTACGGCTGGGGCCGCATGCGCGATGTTGCCCATCCCATGGCCTGCAAGTATTCCGCCCATATGGACTGCTACATGGCTGAAAGTGTGGATACCGAGCTGACCGATCTGGCGCTGGAACGCATCCGCAAAAGCCATCCGGATTTTGTGTACCTCTATATGGTGGATACCGACGATAAGGGCGGCCACGATGTGGGCTGGATGAGCGAGGAATACCTGCGCCGCGTAAGCATTGCGCTGGACAATGTAAAGCGCGTATGGGAAGAATGCCACGAGGAATATACCATCGTGATCACCGCCGACCATGGCGGCCACGACCGCGCACACGGCACCGACATGCCGGAGGATATGACCATCCCGCAGTTCTACATTGGCCCGGACTTTGAGCCCGGCAAGAAGCTGGAAAATGTAAGTATTCTGGATACCGCCCCCACCATTGCCAGGATCATGAATGTGCCTGTTCCCCGCGAGTGGGAAGGCAAGGCGCTGGTATAACATGTCAAAAGGACGATTTGCATCAAAGCGAATCGTCCTTTTGCTTTATTTCTTTTTGACCGGGATCCACAGTTCGCAGAACAAGCCGGGCTTTGTATTTTCAAAATAGATTTCATAGTCCGTGCATTCGGTCTGTTCATAGCCGGACTGGGGCAGGAATTCGTGATAGAATTTTTGCCACATCCGGCTGATGCAGTCTCCGTCCTCGCCCATGCAGTCGAACACCGCATAGTCCATCGCTTCCGTCTGCCAGAGCCGGAAACCTTTTTTCAGGCATGCTTCAACCGTTTCCGCATCCGTATCACCGTCTGCCAGAATGCCGATGCCGTATTCAAAATTATCCGCTTCATCTACCTTGGGGCTGCACAAACCATACAGGTCGCGTTTCCCTTCCGGACGGGCTGACTCTATGGGTTTTAGCAGTTTCCGTCGGTTGCACTCCTCCCAGAAATCCGGAATACTGTGGTCGTTATCATCGTTGATGATGCTGTTGGGGAATGCCCTGACCAGCGCCAGAAATTTCTGGCCTTCCTTGTGAATGATCCTGTAATCCATCACCGTACCGCCTTCCAGTGTGATTTTGATCACAAGCGGGTTGAACATACGAAGCGCCGCACCCGGTTCCCGGGCCTGCCTGGGCGTGATGCCGTGGAAGCGTGCAAACGCCTTGGCAAAGCTTTCAGGCGTTTCCCAGCCGTATTTGAGTGCGGCATCCAGCACAGTAATTTCCCCTTGCTGCAGGTCCTGCGCTGCCAGCGAAAGCCGACGCTGACGGATGTAGTCGTTGGCAGTCATGCCCGCCATCATGCTGAAACAGCGGTGAAAGCTGTAGCTGGACATGTATACGCTGGCTGCAGCATCTTCATAGTTGATCTTTTCCAGCAGATGCGTTTCCATAAAACAGATGGCTTCCTGCAGTTGTCGGATCCACTCCATCGGTTCATCCCTCCTGTGGAAGCCATCGTATCATATTCCGCTTTTCTTGTCCTGTCGCGTTTTGCTCAGTTTTGTCCATGATGGGGCGTGTATTCCGGGAAAAGGGAGTAGAGCTTCGTATTGCTGATGTGTGTGGAATTGCCGTAGCGGTAATCATGTCCGCTCGCACGGAAAATAGCGCAGCTGTCGCTGGCCAGTTCAATCACCACGCGCTGTTCATCCTCCGTGGTCAGCGTCAGATAAACGCCGAAGGGACAGCCGGAAACAGACTGGCCCATATCGCGCACATCCGTCAGCATTCCCGAAAGTTGGGAAAGAACGTAGGGATCGGTCACTTCCGAATAGCCGGCAGGCCAGTTCAGTTCTGCACGGGTAATCGTGTACAGACTGTCGGGATCAAACCATCCCTTATGGTACCGGTCTTTGGATGTTTTGCGAATCCAGCCTGCTGCACCACGCAAGCCCACAACGCACCATTCCTCTGTTTCCAGAAGGATGGGCAGTTCCTCGTTGCGGCCAAGCAACGCCACGCGGGGCGCTTCCAGATCATCATAGGCATATACGGCAGTCTGGCCGTCCGTGATATACCATGCCGGATCATTGACCAGATAATAGTCGCGCACCCAGATGGGATCCTTACCTTCTCCGTTAAAACAGTTCTGCCATTCTCCATAGCTTTCCCATGTCAGAAAGGTGTTTCCGGCAGAAAGCGTTTTCATTTTGCGCGAAGTCGCATCATGGTCCAGATGCGCGCTCAGGGAACGGCAAAGCACCACGGCTTCTCTTGCTTCAATGCCTGTAGACAGTTTGAATTCCAGATCGACGCCTTTGGGTTCCATAATGGTTGCGCTCGCATTACCCGCAATCAGCATCAGAATCAGAACCATGCAAAACAGCTTCTTCATATTCTTTTCGCCTCCACTACCAGGATATGCCTATTATAACGTAAAAACTGCTGTTTTTGTTCTTTTTTTCACAGAAAAATTCTTGACAACAGACCTGTTTTGGCAGATGATTAAATATACGCAAATACACATGAAATCCACTCAGAATGGAGTACAGAAACATGGAATATCAACAGATCGCTTCCCTCGTTGAACGCATCAAACAGAACATTCAGAAGGTCATTATCGGCAAGGAAAAGGAAATTGAGCTTGTGCTTTCCGCGCTGATCTGCGGCGGCCATGTGCTTTTGGAGGATGTGCCCGGCACAGGCAAAACCACGCTGGCCAAGGCGCTTGCCAAGTCTATGAACGGCGGCTTTGCCCGCGTACAGTTCACCCCCGATCTGCTGCCTGCCGACGTGACCGGTACCCGCGTGTTCCGTCAGCAGACGGGCGATTTTGTCTTTATGCGCGGCCCCGTGTTTACCAATATCCTTTTGGCTGACGAGATCAACCGCGCTACTCCGCGCACGCAGAGCGCGCTGCTGGAATGCATGGAGGAACGTCAGGTCTCTGAAGGCGGCGTGACCTATGCTCTGGAAGCGCCTTTCCTGGTCATCGCCACCCAGAACCCTGTGGAAACGCAGGGTACCTTCCCCCTGCCGGAGGCTCAGCTGGACCGTTTCCTGATTCGCATTTCGCTGGGATATCCTACCGCGAACGAAGCGCTGGCCATGATGCAGCGTTTCCGCGCCGCCAGCCCGCTGGCCGTGCTGGATGCTGTGGCGGACATGAGCGAGCTGGCCGAAGCCGGCAAGCTGTATGCCAGGTGCGAAGTATCCGAACCTGTCATGAACTACATCGCCGCCCTGTGCGAAGCGGCGCGTGATCCCGGCAAGGTGCGCCTTGGCCCGTCTCCCCGCGCCATGCTCAACCTGATGCGCGCCTGTCAGGCCCTTGCCGCCGTGCGCGGTCGCGACTATGTGATCCCCGACGACGTAAAGGAAATGGCTGTTCCTGTGCTGGCCCACCGCGTGATCATGCGCGGCATGCACGCCCAAAACGCCGAAGCCTTTGTGCGTGAGCTGCTTAACCAGCTGCCCGCCCCCACCGAGGAAGCCTTATGAGCGTTCTTGTGATTCTGGTGGTTCTGGCCGCCGTTACCTTAGCCTTCAGCTTCATTCTGCGTGTGCTCGCGCTCAAGGGTTTGCAGTGCAGCCGCAGCTTCAGCGTGCCGGCCGCCCATGAGGGCGATACTGCCGAGGTCATTGAGGTCGTGCGCAACGACCGCCCGCTGCTGGTGCCGTGGCTGCGTCTGGAAAGCCGCATTTCCAGCCATCTGCACTTTGGCCGTCAGGAGAATCTGGGCGTAAGCGGTGAAATGTATCACCGCAGCCTGTTTATGCTCATGCCCTATCAGCAGATCACGCGCCGCCACAAGGTGCGCCTTGCCAAGCGCGGTGCATACGATATCGGCAACGCCACACTTACCGCGGGCGATCTGCTGGGCTTTGCCTGCGCCACCATGGAGCAGCGCGGCTCCGTTCCCATTTTGGTATACCCCAGGCTGCTGGATCCCGCCGAAATGCCCGCGCCATTCTACCGTCTGCTGGGCGACAGCATTGTTCCGCGCCAGCTTTTGCAGGATCCCTTCCTGGTCAACGGCATCCGCCCCTACCAGTTCCGCGATAACGTGCGCGACATTCACTGGGCGGCAACCGCCCGTACCGGCGAACTGCAGGTGCGCACCCACGACTTTACCGCCCAGACCCGTCTGATGGTGGTGGTAAACGCACAGCTCACCTATCATCAGTGGGGCAGTCTGATGGAATACGAACAGGGTCCCGTGGAATACGCCATTTCCATGGCAGCCACGCTGTGTTCTCAGGTGCTGGCCAGCGGCCTGCCCTGCGGCTTTGCGGCCAACATGCCGCAGGATGAAAACGATTACTGCACCGTGATGCCGCCCATGGCCGGTTCTGCCCGCGAAGAAGAACTGTTTGCCGCCATGGCGCATCTTCGGGTCAAATTCATCAAAAACTTCCATGAGTTCCTGGATGAGCTGATGGGCATGAATGGTGTGGACTTCCTGCTGATCACCGCCTACACCTGTCCCGAAATCGAAGAACGCATCGAAGAGCTGCGACTGCGCGGCAACACCGTGCATGTGCACATGCTGGACAAGGAGGTGGCCGCCTGATGCGCAACCGTTTTTTCCGCTGCCAGCTGCCGCTGATGATCGGCTGCGGCTTCCTGCCCATCCCTCTGATGATGTGCCACTTCTGGGCACGCGCCGATCTGCTGCCGTGGCTGGGCGCGCCTGCCGCTTATCTGATCCTTTCCTGCGTCTGCATGCTGCTGCCGGGCAAATGGCGTCTGGCTGCGGCTATTCCCGGTCTGGTTGCCATGGTGGCCGCCAGCAGCATGATGCTGGCAGGCGAAACGCCCGGTGTGCGCATTACGCTGCCAGCGCTGTATGCGGGACTTTTGCTGTTTACCCTTCCCATTGCGGGTTGGGAGCGCGGCCGTGAACTGCCGCAGGTGATCCCTGCTGTGGCGGTCTGCGCCCATCTGCTGGCGCAGTTCCTGTTCTTTGTCAACCCCACGCAAATCAAAGCGATTTCTCCGCTGCTGTGGATCAGCTTTGTGATCTTCCTGCTTTTGTTCATGCTTTCCCTCAACCGTCAGAGCATTTCCAGCTCCATGCCGGATGAGCACGACGTGCCGGTTTCCATCCGTAAGCGCAACCGCCTGCTCACATGGATCATGCTGGGCGTTGTAATGGTGATTTCCCTGATCCCCGCCCTTGGCAAGGCGGTCAATCAGGTGATGACCTGGATCAAGCAGCTCGTTCTCTTCCTCGTGGATCTGTTTCTGAAGCTGTTTGCCAGCGAGGAAAGTTCCGGATCCGGCGGCGGAGGAGTCGAGGACATGTTAAGCGGGCTGGGAGGCGGCGAAGCCAGCGCCTTTGCCAAATGGCTGGAAAAGATCTTTGTTGCCATTACTGTTGTGCTGCTGGCGCTGATTGCGCTGTGGGTGATCCGTTTCCTGTGGCGCAAGCTCAAGCAGCTGGCCATCTACCTGTACGGTCAGCTCCGGCACTACGCCTCCAGCGCTTCCGAGGACTACATCGATGAAATCGAGGATACCCGCAGCGAAGGCGAAGGCCGCGTGAGCTTTGCCCAGCAGATCCTGCGCCGCCGCAACGCCCGACGCAACCTCAAGGATCTGCCCCCGCGCGAACAGATCCGTGTGCGCTACAGCATGCTGCGCGGCAAGCATCCTGAGTGGGAGCAGAGCCATACCGCCCGCGAAACGCTGAACGAAACCTCCGCCCGCCTGTACGAAAAAGCCCGCTACAGTTCTCACGAAGTCACCGTTCAGGACAGCGAGACTTTTGCCGAGCAGCAGGACAAGTAAGGAGGTTTTGGAATGAAGCTTGGCGAAGTGTGCCTTTTGACCGGCGATGTTTGCAGGCTGGCAGATTTCTACCGCGACCTGCTGTATATTTCCGAAACCTGTACGGATCCTGTCCACCAGACAATCATTGCAGCCGAACCATCGCTGACTGTGTACAACGACGGTCAACCGCACTGCGCAGACCGTTCCCCTGTTGCGCTGGCCTTTACGGTTGAGGATATCGAAGCGGCTTATCAGAAGCTGCTTTCGCTGAACGCTCCCATTGTTCAGCCGCCTGCCGTACAGCCGTGGGGCGCAGTCAATCTGGTTTTTCTTGATCCGGACGGCAATCAGGTCTATCTGCGCCAGTTTCCTCACTGAAAGGAGTTACCTCTATGCAGCTGCCTTCCTCCATCCCCTCCGGCCTGTGGAAATACGGTCACTGTCAGGGCATCGCCATTGATACCCAAAGAAAGTACATGTACTTCTCCTTTACTACTGCGCTGATCAAGACCGACCTTGCAGGCAACGCTATCGGCAGCGTGACTGGTCTTTTGGGTCATCTGGGATGCATCGACTTTAACGATGAGGACGGCCGCGTATACGGCTCGCTGGAATACAAGAATGATTCCATCGGTCAGGGCATTCTGCGCCGCGCTGGCGTGAACACCGAAATCCAGACGGCTTTCTACATCGCCATCTTTGATGTGGATCAAATCGACCGGATGGATATGGATGCCTGTACCGACGGTGTCATGACTGCGGTCTATCTGAAAGAAGTGGTGGAGGACTATACCGCGCAACTGCCGCATCAGGGACGGATGGTTGAACACCGCTACGGCTGTTCCGGCATCGACGGCATGACCTTCGGGTGCATTCCCGGCACAGATACCCGGCGTTTGTTTGTGGCTTATGGCATTTATCGCGATGCAGAACGCACGGACAACGACCATCAGGTGCTTCTTTGCTATGACTCCGCCGACTGGAGGCAGTATGAACGCCCCCTCTCCCAGCAGAACATGCACCTGTCAGGCCCCGAAAAGCCGGAGCGAAAGTTCTTCGTTTTCACCGGCAATACCACATGGGGCGTGCAGAATCTGGAATACGATGAAGCCACAGGCCATCTGCTGATGTGCGTGTACCGCGGTGTGAAAGAAGCCTATCCCAACTATGATCTGTACATCATCGATGGCAGCAAGGCCCCGCAAACCACCGTGCTCCCAGGTGTGGAACCTGAAACCAAGGGCGAGATTCTGACCCTGCTGGATAACGGCAGCGGCGAACAAACGCCCGGCTGGCGTTTCCCGCATGGTTCCACGGGCATCTGCTCGCTGGGCGACGGACGGTTCTATGTGTCGCTGCACGGAACGCAGGATGACATGCATTATACCGATGTGCAGCTGTTTACATGGAAGGAACTAACCGTCTGCTGAAAGAAAGGAGATCGCAATGAACAAACCATTTGAGTTTTTGGTGGAAAAAGATGCGATCTGGGCAGACATGCTCATGCAGATTCTGAAAGAAAACAATATTTTCTGCAAAGCTTCTCCTGTCTATGGCGCAGGAATGGTGATGGCAGCAGGCGTAAAGGAACGCCTGAGAATCTACGTTCCCGCAGAAAGCAAACAGCAGGCACAGGAATTGATGGAAGCATTTTTTCCCGAAAACAAGTGAATACGCAAAAATCAGCGGAACAGGCAATCCTGTTCCGCTCAGTTTGTCAATAAACCCATTAGGAGGCGTCGGAGGGCCGCAGACCCGCAACCTCAATCGTCGCAGACGTTACTGCCGTAACGTCTGCTCGTTTCGGT
>JAFYQB010000118.1 GCA_017547285.1 Clostridia bacterium | reverse complement strand
GCGCCCAAGGATTTCGGTCAGGCTTGTTATTACTTGATGACGGCGCTGATTTCCTGCTCCAAAATATTCAGCAGTTCAGCGGAGCCGTTCTGGTCGGCGGCCTTGGCGAACAGGTAGACCTTGACCTTGGGCTCGGTGCCGCTGGGTCGCACGATGGCCTTGAGGCTCTCCGCTTCATAGACCAGCACGTTGCTCACGGGCAGGCCGTCGATGCCGGTCAGATAATCCTTCACGGCGGTCACAGGCCTGCCGGCCAGTTCCTTGAGGGGCTGGGTGCGCATGCGCTGCATGGTTGCGGCCATTTCCACCATGGGGACCGCGCCGGTGATGTCAAAGTTGAGCAGGCGGGTGCCCAGATAGCCATGGTGGGCGTACAGCTCGCACAGCTTCTGCCAAACGCTGCTGCCCTGTGCCTTGAGTGCCTGCGCCATTTCGCAAACCAGCATACAGGCCATCACGCCGTCCTTGTCGCGCACATGGGTGCCGGCCAGATAGCCGCAGCTTTCTTCAAAGCCGAACACGAAATCGCTCTCGCGGCCTTCTTTTTCCAGCCCGCCGATCACTTCGCCGATATACTTGAAACCGGTCAGCACTTCGCGGATGGTGACGCCGTATTCCTTTGCAATGGAGAAGGACAGATCAGAGGTCACGATGGTCTTGACAGCCACGGCGTTTTCAGGAAGGGTACCCAGCTCCTTGCGGGCGGACAGCACATAATCCAAAAGCAGCAAGCCTACCTCGTTGCCGCTCAGGCGCTCATAACCGCCTTCGGGGGTACGAACCACCACGCCAACGCGGTCGCAGTCGGGGTCGGTAGCCAGCAGCAGATCCGCACCGGTTTCCTTGCACAGGGCGATGCCCATGCCAAGGGTTTCGTCAATTTCGGGGTTGGGCTTGGGGCAGGTGGGGAAGTCGCCGTCAGGAGTGCACTGGGCGTCCACCTCGGTCACCTTCACGCCCTGCATCAGGCCCAGCACTTCGCGCACAGGCATCAGGCCGGTGCCGTGAAGGGGAGTATACACCACATGAATGCTTTCGCACACATTGGGATTGGGGCGGCAGAACAGGCAGTTCTGCGCAAAGCTGCGGCGGATGCTGTCCTGCACATCCAGCCACAGACCGGCCTTGCGGGCGTCGGCTTCGGGCATGACTTCCGCATCGGTGTAGCCGACGGCGCTGATGCAGGCGAGGATGGAATCAGCGGCTTCATCGGTGATCTGGCAGCCGTCCGCGCCGTATACCTTGTACCCGTTGTACACGGCAGGATTGTGGCTGGCGGTGATCATTACGCCCGCATCCAGCCCCAGCGCGCGCACGGCGTAGCTGAGCATAGGGGTGGGAGCCAGCGTTTCAAACACGTGTACAGGAATGCCGTTGGCGGCCAGCACGCCGGCTGTTACGGCGGTAAAGGCTTCCGCACCATGGCGGCTGTCATGAGCGATGGCAACGCCGCGGGTGGCCTTGCGCTGCCTGAGGGAATGCGCAAGCCCAAGTGTGGCGCGGCCTACGGTATAGATATTCATACGGGCGGTGCCAACGCCTACGATGCCGCGCAGACCGCCGGTACCAAAGCTGAGTTCACTGCCAAAGGCGGAGAGCAGTTCGTTTTCGTTGGAAAGATAGGAAGCGGATGCTTTCTGCGTATCCGGATCAAAATAAACATGAGAAGCCCAGAGCTTTGCACGGTTCGTTGCTTCCGTCATGGATCAAAACCTCCTGATAAGTGGTTAAAAGTCTTCTTCCTATCATACCCCGAAACAGGGGCGTTTGTAAAGAAAAAGAGGGATTTTGTCAAATTTATGGTTTGAGTTTGAGAGGAGATGGGTATATACTGAACGTTAAGACCACACGCAAAGGAGACGACCTGATGAACTGCGCAACGAAGGCGGCTGAACAAATTGTATGGGTAGGCGGAAACGACCGCCGCTTGAACCTGTTTGAGAACGCTTATCCCCTGACCAATGGCGTTAGCTACAATGCCTATGTAGTGCTGGATGACAAAAATGTACTGGTGGATACCGCCGACAAAGCCATCGGCGATCTTTTTTTGGAAAATATTGAAGCTGCGCTGAATGGCGGCAGACTGGATTACGTGATTGTGCAGCATATGGAGCCCGATCACGCGGCCACGCTGATGCGCGTATGCGAGCGTTATCCCGAGGCGAATGTTGTCGCCAGCGCAAAGGCGGCGGACATGATCGGCCAGTTTTTCGGCGACGGGCTGAAAGACCGCATTCAGCCTGTGAAGGAAGGCGACGTGCTGGAAACCGGCGCGCACAAGTTTACCTTTATGATGGCGCCCATGGTTCACTGGCCGGAGGTGATGGTCACCTATGAACAGACCACGAAGACGCTGTTTTCTGCGGACGCGTTCGGCACCTTCGGCGCGGTAAGCGGCTTCCTGTTTGCGGACGAAGTGAATTTTGAGCGCGACTGGCTGGATGAAGCACGCCGTTATTATGCCAACATTGTAGGCAAGTACGGCGCGCCGGTGCAGGCATTGCTCAAGAAAGCGGCTGGTCTGGAAATCGGTATGATCTGCCCGCTGCACGGCCCCCTCTGGCGTGAAAACATTGCCTGGTATGTGGACAAGTACCAGAAGTGGTCCACTTACACCCCTGAGGAAGAGGGCGTGCTGATCGCTTATGCTTCCGTATACGGCCATACTGAGAACGCAGCGGAAGTGCTGGCGATGGATTTGCGTGAACTGGGCGTCAAGAAGATCGCCATGTATGATGTTTCCGTTACTCATCCTTCTTATATTCTGAGCGAAATGTTCCGCTTTGGCAAACTGGCCTTCCTGTCCTCCACCTACAACAGCGGCATTTTCCCTGCTATGGAAACGCTTTTGCATGATGTGAAGGCGCACGCCCTCAAAAAGCGCACGGTCGCCCTGGTGGAAAACGGCTCCTGGGCCCCTACCTCCGGCAAGCAGATGCGCGAGGTACTTTCTGGCCTGCAGAACATGAACGTGCTGGAAAACACGGTATCCATACGCTCTGCTCTGAATGCGGATACCCGCGAACAGCTGCGCGAACTGGCCCGTGCGCTGGCAGAAAACTGATATGTGCGGACGGTATTTTCTGGCTGAGGAACAGAACGAGCGTCTGTTGAAGCTGCTTGCGGGGATGGATGGCAATCCCCTGGCGGGCATGGTGCAATTGGGCGAGGTGTTCCCCACGCAGATGGCGCCTGTGATCGTGAATGAGAACGGCAAAGCCAAAGTGCGTCCCATGAAATGGGGCTTTCCGTTTGGGTCCGGCGGCAAGGTGGTCATCAACAGCCGCAGCGAAAAATCGGATTACACGCCCATGTTCCAGAAGGCTGTACGAGAGCGCCGGTGCCTGATTCCTGTAAGCGGATATTACGAATGGCGCAGAACCGCCTCAGGTGCCAAAACAAAGGACAAGTTTTCCATTGTTTCCAAAGGCGGGCAGGAAAAGGGCATGATGTATCTGGCGGGTGTATGGGGCGAGTTTCAGGGCGGATTTGCAAACGGCGGTTTTGACGCTTTCGCTGTGCTCACCCGCGACGCGGACGAGCAGATCAGGCCGTACCATAACCGCATGCCCGTGGTGATCGACAGCGAAAACTTGAAAAAACTGTGGCTGTTTGCACCGCCGGAAATGCCGTATCAGGAATTGAGAAGGCAGTTTGAGTTTCCGGAGCTGTATGTAGATGCTGTGGAGCCAAAACCTGCACCCAGACAACTGGATATGATGGATGACGGGTTTGCTGATCTTCAACCCCAAGAATGAAATAACAAAGGATCCTGCGCTGCTGAAAAAACAGTTGCGCAGGATCCTTTTCCTGTATTTAAATCAAAACAGAAACCAAGAGGCGTTAATGAACCTTGATATCGCCGGAGACGGAAGACAAATCTACCGTCACAGCGCTTCCCGGCACAGAAGCGTGCTGAATGTGAATATCACCGCTGCGTGAACGGCAGGAAATGGCGGCTTCAAGGTTTTCCGGAAGGCGCACGGCACAATCGCCGCTGGTGGTTGTACCTTTGATCATCTGCAGGCCGTTTTCTTCTGCCATCACCTGAACATCGCCGCTGATGGTGGAAAAATGCACGCTTTGGAATGCACCCGCCAAATGAAGGTCGCCGCTTACGGAAACCACGCTGAGTTCGGGAACACTATTCATCCATTCTGCATCACCGCTGGTGGTTTTAATGGAAGCGGAAGAAGCAATGCTGCACTTGTGCGTGACGATATCACCGCTGGTGGTGTGGATTTTGACCGCGTCCGCCCGGGAAGTATCCATCTCCATATCGCCGGAAACAGAGGTGAGCAGCAGGTTTTCCTTCACATCCAGGTTATCAAGTGCCAGATCGCCGCTGGCAGTGGTAATGGTCAGCGCGCGGCAGGTAAGCGCATCCATTTCTACCTCTCCGCTGGCAGTGGTGATTTGCATCTGTTCCAGCGTCAGGGGTTCAACAGTCACGCTGCCACTGGTGGTGCTGATGCGTACATCCGGGCAGATGGCTGCGGGAATCTCAAGCGTGATTTCCGCATCGATCGAGTTATTGACAGAAACAAATCGCTTTGCCAGCTTTTCAAACAGTTTGCCAAGGCTGGAAAGGTCGAAACTGTCTTCCAGAGAGAATTTGATTTCTTCCTTCACTTCTTCCTGTTTCTGCTCGCTCAGGGCAATGGTCAGCACGCCGTTTTCGATGCCGGTCATCAGGGTCAGCTCGGGTTCGGAGCATTCCACGTGAATCAGATGATCCTGAGAGGCGCAGACGATCACATCCGCACTGCCCATATGCTCCATGCGAATTTCACGAATGGGGGACTGAGCGGGATCACAGCTCCATGCGCGTGATTCTTCTTCGTCAAACGCTTCCGCATTTTCGGTTGCGGGCGGTTCGGGTGCGGTGATGGGTTCCTCTGCCTTGCGCGGATACTCGCTCAGCATTTCCTCCATGCCGCTCAGACTTTCGATCACGGCGTGGATAGCGTCATCCTCGCTGATGCCCGCCTCGCGCAGATCCTGATATCGTTCCTGACAGTTCTGCAGGATTTCCTCGCGGATGGCGACGGTTTCCTCGGTTTCTGCCAGATCTTCAAACAAAAGATTAACGATTTTAGCGATCGTGGCGTTCATTCCACATCCTCCTTTAGCAGCCTGTCCATCATGATTTTTGTTTCTTCCCATGCCGCACAGTCCTGATTCAGTTTTTCAAGTCCTGCTTCGGTTATCGCGTAATAGCGGCGGCGCGCGCCGGTGGTTTCATCGCCCCAGTAGGAGCGGATCAGCCCGGCGGTTTCCAGACGGCGGAAGGCTGTGTAGAGCGTGGCCTCTTTCATTTCCAGCCCGCCCTGGCTGATGAGAGACACCTGCTTGCTGATGCGGTAGCCGTAGCTGTCTGCGTGGCTCAGCTGACGCAGGATGATGGTATCGGTATAGCCTCTTAACAAATCGGCGGATAAGGCCATGGGCTCACCTCCTGATGACATTGTATATCTATATACCTCGCCTGTCAATGTATATCAAGATTAGAAAACAGTGAAGAAAGTATAAACACTTCCTCTTATAATGCCCGCAAAACAAAAAAGCGGTTGACAATCAGGTGTAAAAACGTTACAATACTCCATGTCTGGTATTAGGTCTATCCATGCGGACATGCGGGTGTAGCTCAATGGCAGAGCTCCAGCTTCCCAAGCTGGCCACGTGGGTTCGATTCCCATCACCCGCTCCAACCGCATGAAATCAAACCCTGCCGGATCAAAAAATCCAATACATTCTCAGGAGGTCGATTCCAATGGCTAAGGCAAAGTTTGAACGCAACAAGCCGCACGTTAACATCGGTACCATCGGTCACGTTGACCACGGCAAGACCACTCTGACCGCCGCTATCACCATGACTCTGTCTACTCTGGGCAACGCTGCTGCCATGAAGTACGACGAGATCGATAAGGCTCCCGAAGAGAAGGCCCGTGGTATCACGATCAACACCGCTCACGTAGAGTACGAGACCGACTAGCGTCACTATGCTCACGTTGACTGCCCCGGACATGCTGACTACGTTAAGAACATGATCACCGGTGCTGCTCAGATGGACGGCGCGATCCTGGTTGTATCCGCTGCTGACGGCCCCATGCCCCAGACCCGTGAGCACATCCTGCTGGCCCATCAGGTTGGCGTTCAGTACATCATCGTATTCATGAACAAGGTAGACCAGGTAGACGACGAGGAGCTGCTTGAGCTGGTAGAGATGGAAATCCGCGAGCTGCTTTCCGAGTACGACTTCCCCGGCGACGACATCCCGGTAGTCAAG